>JALYZZ010000380.1 GCA_030948675.1 Bacteroidota bacterium
GTAGAGACCCTAACTGATGCCATTAATTGTTTTGTCAACAATGCCATTCATTACCTGGTTGTGCCACCATATATAATTTCTAAAAAGACGCCTGTTTCTAATCCTCTCCGATTAATGAATGCAAAGGTAGTAGAGTAATGTATTTTGCTTGTTCGCAATGTAAAGCAGCAGGTTGTCTTCGCGTCCTTATGGTACAAAAAAATCTTGTTTTTTGAAAATTAATATTCTTTCTCCTCATATCGACGATGCGGCTTTTGGCCTGGCACTTACTATTTCTAAGTGTGCTAATAACAATATTCCTGTAACAATTATTAACTGTTTTACCGTTACAAAATGGACTGCAATACACGTAGACAACAAGGAGGTGAGTGCAGTGAGCTTATTGAGAAAAACAGAGGATACTGAATTTTATAAAAGAGTAAATCCAAACATCAATATTATTAATCTTGATTTGCTCGATGCTCCGCTGAGAAACGGATACATTTTTCAGGAGCAGCCTTTTATAGCAAATGAACTGCAATTGATAGATGACCTGCAAACACTGCTTAAACAACATGTGGACGGATTATTATTTTGTCCACTTGCTATCGGTAATCATATAGATCATGCTATATGCCGTGCCGCTATAGTTAAACTTTACGATAAATTAGACGTGTGTTTTTACGAAGACCTTCCTTATGCTAATAGAATAAGTCACCAACAAATTAAACAACACCTACAGCAACTTGAACAGGAGTTAGGCGTCAGACTTTTGGATATCACTGGTGGTTTATTGAACTGTGCAATTGACAAAGAGGAAGCGATCAGGTTATATAAAAGCCAGATGAATGAACAAATCGCTACAGAAATAATAGAGCACATGAATGACCTGAAGGGGGAGCGGATATGGGCCGAGGAACGTGTGATAGTGCAGCTTAAACGGTGGTTTCACTAGATGGAAAATATGTTACGGCGGTTTTTAATTACCAATGATCGGTTACCATAGCACGAAGCAACCGATTATTGATAAATATCCCCTTCATTATAAGCTTACTCCTATGCCAAACTTAATTGAACGGTTATAAGAGCTAAGGCTTTTATTCGCATCGAGCTTTGAGAGTCCGTAATCATAAGAGGCCCTAATGTTCACCGTACGAGATAGCTGGTATCCAGCGCCTCCTGTAACAGCAATATCAGTTTTATTAAACTGGTTGGATGCGTCCATTTTCTTATTCAACAAATTAAAACCAAGTACGCCAGCGGTGGTTTTTAAATCAGCACTTACCAGGTACGAAAACTGAGGGCCTGCAAACAACTGAAGTCCTCCAAAATTGGCTTTAATAACTACCGGTATGTCAATATATTGCAGACTGAGTTTTGCTTTAGCGTTAGCACCTAAAAATCCCAGTCCTTTTATACCTAAATTACCTTTCATTTCGTAGCCTTTCTGCGAATAATACACAGCTGGCTCCAGCGATAGAACATTGTCCATGGGAAAATTTGCATAGCCCCCGGCAAAAAAACCAGTGCGGTCAGTTGTGGTGATCATACCATTGGTAAAGTCAATCATGCTCTTGAGATTGTTTACAGCATCGCCTCGCACACCAGAAGAGGTTGCACCGATTCTAATACCATAAGTTGGAGTAAACTGCGCCATTGAAAGTGTTGCAATAATGATACTTGCTAATAGTAAAATTTGCTTTTTCATGATAGGGGG
The DNA here is from genome assembly GCA_030948675.1 of Bacteroidota bacterium. Classification (GTDB taxonomy): domain Bacteria; phylum Bacteroidota; class Bacteroidia; order Chitinophagales; family Chitinophagaceae; genus Segetibacter. The sequence continues at coordinate 1,697 of JALYZZ010000380.1, forward strand.
GAGAACGGTTTTTTTTATTCGTTCGTCGACAGCAAAAGCAAATTGTTACCCAAGATTTATAGAAATGCGATAAGTTTTTGTTAAAGCAAAAAGTCTAAGATTACCAGCAAAGCACAGTTGATTTTCAAGAATCAAAAATGATTTATTCAGCGTAAGATGTAAACGAACAAAGACTTTTTTTATTGGTAGTGCTTTACTTTTTTGCGTAGTTTAAGGTAGAAGAAGACACCCTTAATTGTTCTGAAATAAATTTTTCCCAATCGTCTTGCTTTTCCTTGTTCAAAGAATGATTGGTTTCTTCGTCGTACTGTTTTTGCATCAAATGATATTCAATTTTCTTTTGGTTAAATATCATTTGAATTTCATATGAATAATCATTGGAATAATAATACCCTTGAAAAGCTTCTTTTAATTTTTTAGAATAAAGTGCAGCTATATCAAAATGCAGCTGCTCATGTTTCAGTAGCGCCTGTGTTTGATATTCTTTTTTACTCCATGATGTACTTCTGTTGAAGTTTGCAAAAACCTCGAAGTAAAAGTCGGTCGGGCTTTTGAAAATGTAGGTGTATTTAATCTCTGCAAAACTTTCCGCAGCATAAGGACTATTATTGTTGGCCAGACCGGAGAAATCAAACCATTGCAGCGGTTGTGCTTCATTCCATATTAGCGTATTTTCTTGTGCAAAGGTCTGTAATGCGGTGCAGCAAATAAGCGCGGCAAATAAAAAGACTTTCATCAGATCTTCTACTTAAAGGGTTGGGCTGGAGAGTTTTTTATAGAACGAAATCGCAACCCATAAAGTATAAAGCGATGAAAGGGAAAAAAGCAGTAAAAATGAATCTAATCTAAAAGTTTATGGGAAAAATTTGCTCCGGTTACTTGCAGGCAGTAGAAAATCGGCGAAAAAGCGGACAGACTGATTAATGAAATTTTTTAAATTAGTTTAATTTTTGTGACTAAATATTGAAAAACTAATTAACTTTATCCTAAATAATTTTTCCTGTATAATTGGATAAGTTATAATGTGGGTCTTATTTGCTCCATACTATGAAAAGCCACCTCTGGGCTTGTAATTTATTAATCAATTATAATTATCACTATGGACAAATCTACACACGGTCAAAATTTAACTGAAAAGGTAACACTGGCTATTATTGTAGCCGGTGTTGTAGGCTATTGGGCCTACATCTTACTAGGGCATGGTTTAGGGTAACTTTTTAAAGTTATTATACCTTTTACCCCTGTTTTACCTTCACAACTAGCTAAGGAGCTGCTTAGGTGTTTCAAACGCCTTAGCAGCTTTTTGTTTTATTTAAGATAGTATTCTAATTTCTGGAAATATGTCTCCGTCAGTTATTTCATGCCCTCACTCGTCAGTTCCCAATTTTTTATTTGAAGCTTTTTAAAAAACTCCTCTTCGTCTATTTCTTGCACGCAGCCCGGCCGCAAGTCTCCCAACTGTAAATCTTCAATAGCCACACGAATTAATCTTTTACATGGGTGCCTGACTGCGGCTACCATTTTGCGCACCTGCCTGAATTTTCCTTCGGTCAATGTAATAAGCAGCCACGAATAAGTTTTGTAAATAGATGTTTTATACCCGCCTTCAAACAAGTTTTCCGGCTTGTCGACCAACTGAACGAGGCAGGGGGTTGTAACATAATCCCCGCCACCTTTCACCCTTATGGTTACGCCGTCTTTTAGATGCTGCAACGTCTCTTGAGTCACAATTTTTTCCACTTGTACCAGGTAAGTTCTTGTATGTTTCACCTCAGACTCAAATAGAAGTTTGGTGACTTTCTTGTTTGTGGTTAAAATAAGCAGGCCTTCTGAATTACTGTCCAGTCTCCCAATAGCATGGGTTCCTTCCGGAAAAATAAAGTTAATGTTGCCTAGTAAGTTCACTTTGTGGGAGCTAACAAACTGTGACACCATATTGTCCGGCTTATTTAAGATAAAATACCGATGACCAGTGTTTGCATGTACGTCTTCATCACTCAAAGCGCTATAAATTTTAGTTCACTTATTTTTTAAGTTTCTTTGGCAAGAAAATTTTCGGGCTTTAGATGGAGGAATCAACTGGGGAGTGTTTGTAGTACAAACAGCGTAAGAGATCGGCGAAAGTGGAGAAAAATGTGTCCTTAATGCTTATCCTAACTTTCTTATTTTTTCTATAATGCCTGTTGTAGAAAAACCTTCTACTATCGGATTGATTACCACCCGACCTCCATTGGCTATTACTTCGTTAGCTCCAATCATTTGGTCTACTGTGTAGTCTCCACCCTTTACAATTACATCCGGCATCACAGCCGTTATTAACTCGTATGGTGTGTCTTCGTCAAAAAGTGTTACCGCATCTACTATAGCTAAACTTGCCAACAGTAACGACCTGCTACTTTCATCATTTACGGGTCTATCTTCGCCTTTTAGTCTTTTGGTACTAGCGTCGGTATTAACACCCACAATCAAAATATCTCCTTCTTTTGCAGCCTCAGTAAGCGAGGAAATATGACCGGTGTGTAATATGTCAAAACAGCCATTTGTAAACGATATAGATTTTCCTAAAAACCGCCACCGGGCAACTTGTTTTAAGAGCTCGGGTCGCGTGTAAATTTTAGTTAGTATTACTTCTGGCTTCTTCATGTTTGTTGTTTTTTTTATTATAGTAAGGCAGAAGCCCCAATGATACAAATCCTACAAGAATAATAATGAGAAACTGAGCAAACCATTGAAGCGTACCATTAGCAAACCCGAGGGCAAATGGTACGCCATGTTGCTCGAGCACTTTGGCAAGAAAGAATGCGTACGCGCCAATGCCACCGGGAGTGATGATCATACCAATGCTGGCAAAAGCAAGTCCTGAAACTGCAGTATCTAAAGACAAACCTGCAGTGCCGGTTGTCGCAGCAAAACCTATCCACGTGCCAAGGAGATACATAGCCCAAATGCCAAGACTCGAAAAGATAAAGCTCCACTTCTGCTTCAAATCCTTAATGCTGCTTATTCCCTGCCAAATACCTTTAATTACCCTACTAACAGCAATAATAAACGGCAAATGTGGAAATTTTTTAAACAGCCATTTTAAGCTGAGGATGACAATTACTATTACTGCAACTGTAATCAATATTTTTACTGTGTGAAAACTTCCGCTTTTACTTAAAAATAATTTTTTTAGAAGATGTGCTCCAAAATCACCGATTACATGAAACTGCAAGGCAAAAGCTAATATAAATACCAGTATAAGGCAGACAAGGTCGAAAGCTCTTTCTGCTACGATGGTACCGACCAGTTTTTCTGCCGGTACATGTTCATATTTTGCCAAAATGGTACATTTTAAGACTTCTCCGAGGCGAGGTACTGCAAGATTTGCCAGATACCCGATCATAACAGCAAAAAAAGTATTGATAAATGAAGGATTGTAACCCATTGGCAAGATCAACATTTTCCAGCGTAACGCCCGCAACAGGTGACTGGACAGAAGGATGAAAAAAACAGGAACTAATAAACCATATTTTGCAGTAGAAAAAGCTGTTCTAAAATCCTTCCATTTTTCGGGTGGTATCTGGTGAAGGCTCCACCATACAAGAAAAACGCCCAATCCCAGAAATGAGAGATATTTAAGTATGTTGAGAAT
>JALYZZ010000429.1 GCA_030948675.1 Bacteroidota bacterium
CTATCGCAAGACATTTTATCTCCAAAGTCAACTGCCTTCGCAATTAATAGCTGTGTTTCTAATTCATAGGCTGAACCTAGTGAAATTTCAACAAACCTATGATAGTCCTTATCACTTTTTCTACTACTACCTTCGGCAATATTAGAGGGGATGGAAACGGCAGCCCTTGTCATCTGAGAATTCAGTCCAAACTTTTCAGATGAAGGGAATGATGCTGTAAGTTTGTAAGCGTCTACAGCAATATCAAACCCCTTTTGCCAGATTTTCAATTCTTTAAAATTTCTCATTATTGATTTTGGATAAAGTTACAAATAATAGCTACCAGCCTTAGGCGACAAGCTGCAAGCTTGTTGCATTCTTCAAAGCTTGTGGCTTGTAGCTAATAGCTTGCGGCTGCTTCCTCATCTTCCCACAAACTCCGCTTTCCTTTTTTCTAAAAAAGCTGCTGTTCCTTCTTTCATGTCTTGGGTACCAAAGCAATGGCCAAAGGCTTTCGTCTCTACATGTGATCCGTTTTTGCTATTGTCGAAAACTGCATTCGCCGCTTCGATACATCCTGCGACTGCTATGGGTGCTTTTGTATTGATAATTGATAAGATCGATCTTGCTTTGTCCATCAGTTCCTCTGCAGGCACTACATGGTTTACCAACCCGTACTGCAGTGCAGTATTTGCATCAATCATGTTTGCAGTGGTCATTAGTTCAATCGCCCTGCCTTTACCAATTAGTTGTACCAGGCGTTGCGTACCCCCATAACCTGGCATAATGCCTAAGTTTACTTCGGGCTGACCAAATTTGGCGTGATCACTTGCTATTCTAATGTGACATGCCATTGCTAATTCGCATCCTCCACCAAGGGCAAACCCATTTACCGCAGCAACTACAATCTTACGGCTTTCTTCAATTTTTTTAAAAACGCAGTGGCCGTCTTCAGCCAGTGAAGTGCCTTCGATAACGCTGCGTCCTACAAATTCGCTAATGTCTGCACCCGCTACAAATGCCTTTTGCCCGGCACCTGTTATGATGACTGACAATATCTCATCGTTGGTTTTTATCTGGTCAAAGACAGTGTCTAATTCGTTCATCACCGCCTGATTTAGTGCATTAAGCTTATCAGGACGATTAATAGTGATCGTAAAAATTTTATCTTCTAAAGAAGTAATAAGGGTTTGAAACATAAACTGCGGTTTGAGATTAAAAATAAATTCCTAAATTCAGGATAAGAGGTACGTTTTCGTCAACTAGAATGGGCGGTTTTTCTTCACCCAATCGCTAATATAACCGGCAATATCGCTTGTAGAAGTTCCGGGCGGGAACAATTTTCCAACCCCAAGCTCGTTGAGCGTTTTCATATCGTCTTCAGGTATAATACCGCCTCCTGTAAGTAATACATCGTCCATTTGCTTTTCATGCATCAGGCGTATAATTTTTGGGAAAACAGTCATGTGGGCACCACTTAAAATACTAATACCAATTGCATCAACATCTTCCTGCAATGCAGCATTTACAACCATCTCGGGTGTTTGCCTGAGACCTGTATAAATCACTTCCATGCCAGCATCGCGTAGTGCAGTAGCAATTACTTTCGCACCGCGATCATGTCCGTCGAGTCCTACTTTTGCAACCAATATTCTAAGCGGCCGTTTTCTTTCAGCAATCATGTATTACATTTTGTTGAAGGGTGTAAAAGTAACAACAATGCTTTTATCGCCTGAACTCATCTTTCTTTTCTTTTATTCCTGCGGCAATCATTGCATTTACCTGGTTGTTTCCATTTTCAAATAAGATAATTTTTACACCTCGCTCCCTTGCCAGAGGCGTTGTAATGCTGTCTACCACTGTGTACTTTTCAAATTGCTGAAACACTTTGTCGTCCTTATCTGGTATTCGCCGGCCAACAAATAAAAGGTCTTTTACATCATACTTATCTGGCATCCAAAACAAAAAACTAGCATTATCGCTATTTACCTGGGGCAAGCCTGTTCCATAATAGTTAACAGCGCCAGCCAAAGCGTAGTTTCTGCAGTATACAAGTGTACTATTCTTTACACTATCGTTTAGTGATGCATATACACGAGATACCTTTTGACCCATTTCTTTCCAGCTTAGCATATCGGCAAAGTCTTGGGGCAACGGATGATCCTGTAAATCTTCCCACCGGCATGCGCCAGCTTTATCAAAACCTGTTTTTTTATAGTAATTAGCTAATTTCTGCGGTTTCCAAACTGGCAACAGTACAGGAATAAGCGGAAGAAATAATAATATGATTACTGCCACATAAACATAACGCAAGGGATATTTCTTAGCCGTAGAAATTTGTTCTAACCACACACCACCTGCCGCAAAAAGCATCGGGTAGGCACCGAGGGAGTAATAATTTTTTCCATTGGTGACCATAAATAAAATGATCACAGTTAGATAGATCGAGGCAAGTATTCTATATGGTTTCCCTACTTTAAAGAATAAAAGCCAAACCAGTCCACCAATCCAAACAAAAAAATAAGGTAGATGCATGAGAATCTGGTCTTTCAAAAAATCGATTGGGTTGTTGTATTGAAGTTGCGTTTCCCTTAACTCTTTCATGTGGTGTATAACGGGCCACTTGTGATTGTACTGCCACAGAAGATTAGGAAATATAATGAGTAGAGCAAGTGCAGCGGCAATGTAGAGATGCCGCAATACAAATAAGTTGCGATAAGATGATAGCAAAAGGCCGACAAAAATACCAGCAGCAAAAAACAGCACCGAATATTTGCTTAGCCAACCGAAAGCAAGCGCTATGCTCAAAAAATAAATGTATTTTATATGATTAGTATTAATATACCTGATGATATAGTAAGCACTCAAAGACCAAAAAAATATTTCGAGGGGCGGAGGTTGAAAAAGAAAATGAACACGGAGATAAACTCCTGCTATCAGCGATAGTCCTGCAATGAGTTGAGCAAATTGTTTTCCACCCATTTCTGCTGCCATCATGCATACCAGCACAACGTTGAGGGCACCAAACAAAGACGGCCAGAACTTGACCCAAAAAAAATTTCCACCCATTAGCAATGCAAGTTTAGCAAATATCGAAAGCAGCGGAGGTACCTCCATAAAACCCCAGGCTAAATGTTCTCCCTGGGGAATGTATAACATTTCATCGCGGTGCAGCTCGTACATTGAATCCTGCAGTACAAAAGGCAATACAAATTTTATGAGTGCCAACAAAAGTGCAACTCGGTACCGATAAATAAAAGCCATGCAATTAGTTTGGAGAAAGATAATGATAAGCAGTTATTAAATGAAATGGAGAGAAAAAACAGGTACGCGAAGCTTATTAAAGTGCCTGTAGTATTTGCATAAATTCTTCCATTGTTATGCAATTCACTTTTGGGAATTTAATTTGATCAAGGATATTAAAATGCTTATCGTTAGAAACAATATAATCT
>JALYZZ010000508.1 GCA_030948675.1 Bacteroidota bacterium
GTGTATCATAGAATGTACGGATAACTGATCTAGTGGATTATATGATATGCAGGGTGATGGATAAACTATTGTGGCGTGTATGCGATCGCGTCGCTGATTACTTCCTGGCCTCTCACACCTACCAGGCCTACCTTTATTAAATACGGTTGCGATGAAACTAAATCCTCAAAATCATATTTCCCTGCGTTGTGAGAAATCACATGCCAGGTGGCATCTGCACTTACTGTTTTGCCACCAGCCGCGGCTGGAGCAATGTAATAGTTATAAGCCAGCGTACCTTTTTGTCGCTGTACCCTTACATTGATGACCCCGTTGTTTGCTCCGGTAGAGAGCTTTGGTGGAGTTGGCTTGCGCAGAGGCACTGTCTTTTGAGGTGGTTGGGTAAATGGAAAGCCTGAAGAACTCAGTATTTCTTCATTACCCAAAGATACTGCTGTTACTCCAAAGCCAAGTTTATGTAGCATGGTTGTAACTTCTATGCGTGCTATGTTGCGGGCAATCACTGCGTTTTTGTCGCGCGTTTCTGCTTTCGTATCCAGTACGTAATAGTTATCCGCAGCGGTGGTTAATGCCGATACCTGCGTTTGCAATGTCGGAAAATGTGCATTGCCTGTCATTGCTGTTACGATGACCGCTAACTGGCTGCGAAATTTTAACAGCGGTAGGGTTTGAAATCCATTGGTTACCTTTTTCATGATAGAAAAGATTTTTTGAAGGGTGAATAAAAAAATATGTACTGTCTGTACAATTCCTAAACACCTGACCGCATTTTAAATTGTATTGAAAAAAAACTTTATCTAATCTTAAGTTCTTTGAATTCATCTACAGACCAGTTTAAACCGATGGATTTTTGGCAAAAGCCTGTCAAGCGCGTATTTGGCCAGAGGTTGATTGAATTTAAATCAGAGGAAGGAGAAGTACCAGCACAAAGGGCTGATAAAGAAGGGACTGAGTGGCAATAACTCTCCAACGATCACCCAAAGCCATAGATGTACAAGTAAGGCTAAGCGGGCCATCATGCAGGTAAAAGAGGGATTGAACGACTGATGACAGACAACACAATTTCAACGCACTTCCTGTATATTTTTAAAAATAGATTAATCTTTTTTTAATTTGTCGCCGGTTGTGTTTAATGCCGTGCGCAACTTCTGTGTGCGCACCCGCAACATCTTTGTGTGTACCCGCAACATCTTTGTGTGCACACACAACATCTTTGTGCGCACGCATAACATCTTTGTGCGCACCCGCAACATCTTTGTGTACACACGCAACATCTTTGTGCGAACACATAACATCTTTGTGCGCACACCCAACATCTTTTTGCGCATGTAAAAGGTTTGCAGCACCGCAGTAGTGGTATATAACATGTGTCGGTCTTGTGGTAAAGGGTGCATGTGCCTGTGGTGGAATAGCAGCGCTTCCTGCGTTTATCCGCGATAACTTCTTTGTTTGTATAATAATACCTCCATTAATAGTCGCCTTTTTGTTATCAAACGGCTTTACAGGTGCATTGAACCGCTTCTTTAACCGCGGTGGTAAGTTCGTCTGCAAATAGCACTACCATAAAAGCTGATCCGGCAAAAGAAACCCGGTAAAAGCTTTACTCGTCCGGTTTTTTATTTTACTTCGCTTACTGTAAACCGGTTAACTATTTTAAATACTTTTTATGACAGCTATCGAAGTGATTTCCGTGCCTGTAACAGATCAACAGGCGTCTAAAGAATTTTATCTTACAATAGGCTTTCAGCTTATAGTAGAAGCAGACATGGGCAATGGCAGTACATGGGTACAATTAGGATTGCCAGGGCAGACTACATCTATTACGCTGGTTCATTGGTTTAAAGAAATGCCTGCCGGGTCTATGCAGGGACTGGTTTTAAAATCAACAGATATTGAAAAAGAAGTGGCTGACTTAAAAGCAAAAGGTGTTGAGGTAAAGCCAATTGACGATACACCGTGGGGCAGATTTGCTTCGTTTTCCGATCCTAATGGAAATGGATTAACACTTCACCAGTAGTATTTCTTCCACGCAATTGTTACTGTGGCATTTACCTAATCTATTGTTTATCACCGGGCTTGTTGTGCCGGGGTTTATCTGCTTACCGATACCCGTGCTGTTGACCATTTTTTTAAAGGGCCTGGTTGTACATGCGGGCACTGGTAGCAGTAATGCTGTTTCACTGGCCGATGTACTTGCTACGGTACAAGTGTGCGACGCAAGAGTGCATAATTGAATAGCTGCAGCCGGGTACATACAACCACAAAAGCTACCGGGGTAGCTTGCACGCATTTATTGCATGCAACGGTGCCGGCGACTATGCATCCTTAATATCAAACTTCTTTAGATCATTTAGGGCAGGTCCGTTTATTACTACGCCTTCGTTGGTAAAACGTGAGCCATGACAAGGGCAATCGAATGTTTTTTCTTCACCATTCCATTGCAATATACAGCCAAGATGGGGGCAAATGGCGGTGTATGCATTCAGGCTTCCATTGTCGTTTTTATACACACATACTTTGTGCATGCCTATATTCATCACTGCGCCTTCGCCGGGGTGTAGCTCCTGCTGTGATTTAATATCGCCTGCTTTTACATAATCTGCAAACTGTGCGGCTGTATTGGCATTTTCTTCTACAAAATCTTTCACTGAACTCATGCTCATGGTAACGCGCGACGGGTCGTATAATTTTTCCCAAGCATTTTTTTTGCCTTGAATGAGGTCAGATACGAGCATGCCGCCAATGGTGCAGTGCGTCATACCATTGCCCGAGTCGCCGGTAATTACATACACATTATCGTCGCCGGGGTTACGGCCAATATAGGCAAGAGAATCAACTGGCTCCATAACTTGTCCCGACCATTTGTAAACTATTTCCTTCATTGCAGGAAAACGCTGACGAGTCCACTGCTCCAGGTTATCGTACCTGTTTTGTTCCGGTATGCCCTCGGTATCTGCCTGTGCTGTTTTGTGGTCTTCGCCGCCTGATATCAGCAGGTCGTATTCGTCATTGTATTTCTGCAGCCGCACATAATGGTAAGGCTGTACCACCCATTTCGAATCCTGGTCGCCTGTATCCCACCACAGCGAATAGGCAAGCGTTCCTTTAGGCACCAGTCCACCTATCACGTAGGTTCGGTAAGGAAACTGCTTGGTATGCGGTGTAAAGGTATTGTTGACGGGGGTGTTGGTGGCAACTACAATGTGCTGTGCGTTTATAGTGTATCCATTGGCCGTTACCTTGTTCTTTTTAAACTCAGAGGCATGGGTTTGGGTATATATTTTTCCGCCATTGGCTACTATGTAATCGGCCAGGGCCATCAAATACTTTAGCGGGTGAAATTGCGACTGTCCGGGATAATGAAGACATGGGCCTTTTTCGCTGCCAATGCCGGGCACACCTGAGATCAGGTCAGTTCTAATACCCGCTTTTCGGGTAGCATCATGCTCATCCTGTAACGTTTTCTCTTTGTCGGACGGATGTAAGAACAAATAGCCGTCGAGCCTTGTAAAATCGCAATCGATACCCAGCTCGTTTACAGTACTTTCAACAAAATTGATAGCAGCAGTGTGACTGTCTGCGGCCAATGTAGCATTATCCTCACCATGCATGGTAGCTATGTCTTTGTAGAAATCATCCAGTGCATTAACCACGTGCGCCGTGGTTCTGCCCGTTTCACCGCTGCCTATATTTCCATCATCGATTACTACTACCTGCCGGCCTGCTTTTGCGAGGCAATAAGCGGTCGTAATACCAGCAAGACCAGCTCCTACCACAAGTGCGTCGCACTCTATATCAGCAGCAAGTGTATCGAAAGAACGTTGCTGAATACTATCTGTCCAGTAAGAGATATTGGTGCCTGAAGTGACGCTTGCCGAATTGTTTTGAGGAGTAACTGGTTGCATACATTCAAATTTGCCTATTCATCTTCAATTGATATGCCACTACCAACCCAGGTGTTGTAAGTTTATTTGTGGGAAAAGCAGATGGGGTAAGACGAGCCCGATGGCTTCTTTAGCCGGGGAATTTACCACAAGCTCGTGGGTTCAAATATTTCTTTATCGTCGGATACACTTACATTTAGAGCAGAATAAAAGTTTGGTAACTCCAATAAAAGCCATGTAAACAGCTCAACCAATGGAAAGAAGAAGTTTTGTAAAGAACGCCGGCATTATTTCAGCGGTAACGATTTTAAAACCTGACCAGGTGTTTCGCAGCAGGGCCAATGCTGCTATAAGAATGGGTATCATCGGATGTGGAAACCGGGGAACAACTGTTATCTCGACGATGTCTAAAAACACAAATATTAGCATCATTGCGATGGCCGATCTTTTTGAGTACCAGTTGCAGAATGCCTTGCCCACATTGAATAATCTAAATACTGC
>JALYZZ010000550.1 GCA_030948675.1 Bacteroidota bacterium
GTTCTACCGTTCGCTTAATTTTTTAATGGTGTTACAAAACGACTGGCAGCAATTCATCCAGGTGTCAGTAAGTATGACAACAGTCAGCTCCATCATAAATGAAATGGAAACGATGAAGGAAATAAAAGCTGCTACCCCTTTCCGCACTTTTAAACAAGAAAATAAAATAAAAAAACTTTTTTTTGCTTACGGGTCTCAAGTGGTATTGAACGAGATAGATGTACTCATTCCAAAAAATAAAACCGTCGCGCTCGTGGGTGAAAGCGGCTCAGGCAAAACAACATTGGCAAATATTGTATCAGGACTAATTCAGCCCAATAAAGGAGAGGTATTAATAGACAACTTTCCATTAAAGGATATTGACCTGAACAGCTATAGAGACCATATTGGCTACATCTCGCAGGAGCCGGTTATTTTCAACGACAATATATTTAATAACATCACTTTTTGGGCAGAGCCCAATAAAAAAAATACCAGGCGCTTTTGGGAAATCATTGAATTAGCTTCGCTAAAAGATTTTTTAATGAATTTAGCCGAGAAGGAATTAACCCCTTTAGGCGACAACGGTATGCTTATCTCCGGAGGGCAAAAGCAAAGAATATCTATTGCCAGAGAATTGTATAAAGATGCTCAAATACTTATACTTGACGAAGCAACATCAGCCCTGGACTCTGAAACTGAACGGGTAATACAAGACAATATCGATAACCTGCGCGGAAAATTTACCATCCTAATCATTGCCCACCGGTTGTCGACTATTAAGAATGCTGACATTATTTACCTGCTCGAAAAAGGAAAAGTGCTGGCACATGGCGATTTTGACAATATGCTATCGCAATCCCAGCGATTTAAAAGAATGGTTTCGTTGCAGGAGATGTAGACACAGTAGTTCATTTAGCCAGTGATGCTATTAAGCTGTGATACTATTGCACCATCTAATATTATAAAATATCGGCAATAAAAGCCAGGCAGCCCCGTTAAGGGAAACTGAAATGGAAAATCTTAAGAAACGAGTATTAATACCTATAGTCGGGCAGGGGTCTATCACACACATCATTCGTACCGGAATGCTCGATATGATGAGTGAGTTTTGCAAACCTGTTGTAGCGCTGTTGTGGAAAGAAGAAGAATTGATGAAGGAGCTACAGAGCAAAGGATATGAGATTACTTTTTTTCCTGCCTATAAGGTTTCTGCAGAATACGCAGCAGTAAGGTATAAAATAAATCGTTGGTATCTTACCCATAAGCTAAAGACACCGAGCGTTAATATTCAGCAGAAATATCTTGCACAGTTCAGCAAAAAAAAGCAAATATTTAGGTTAAAAAAGCAATTAAAAGACAGCTATTATTCTTTACGGTTTAAGCTGCAGGGCAGTTATATAAAAGATCTGCTGCTGCAGGAGACCGTCCTGATGCACAAAGAGCGCGTATTTGCTGCATATCGCGATTGGCTTACGTTACTAAATCCTTCAGGGCTTTTTACTGTTACTCCTTTTTTGCATGAAGTTGATTTGATCGGCCGCATTCTGCAAGACAGAAAAATTCCGGTTATTGCCTCTATCCATAGCTTTGACAATGTTACAAAACGCGGCTGGCCCGCTACTATTTTTGACCATTATATTGTTTGGAACAAATACAATAAAGCAGAGCTGCAGCGCATCTATAAAGACTTGCCAAAAGATGAGTCTGTTACTGTAGCAGGCGCGCCTCAGTTCGACTTTCACTATAACAATGAGTTTTCGTGGAGCAGAGAAGAATGGTTGCAACGATTAGGCTTACCTGCTGATAAAAAAATTATTTTGTATGGTGGCGGTCCTGTTTCCCTGTTTCCAGATGAACCGCAATATCTCAAGACGCTAAAAGATGCCTTTGAAGGAGGAAAGATTCCAAAAGATTACGTAGTACTTTTTCGCTGTCACCCCTTGGATAAAGTTGAACGATGGAAGCAGCACGTGGGAGAGTCTCCTCATATTTTTTATGATAGTGCACCTAACGGAGCTACTAAGCTTGATTATACAAACGTGTTAAAGGAGGATATCATGAACCTGATGTCGACTCTAAAACACAGCGATGTTCATATCAATACAATATCTACCATGTCGGTTGATGGAAGTGCTTTTAAGAAACCGCAAATTGGTCCTTACTACGACGAAGTAAATCCTTCAAAACAACATTTGTTGCGACAGATGTATTACCAGGAACATTACGTCCCCATTATGAAGAGTAAAGTTGTACATCTTGCCCACAGCAAAGCTGAGTTTATTGACTTAGTAAAACGGGTAGCAGAAAACCCCTCAGCGTATACCACTAATTCCTTAAAATGCGTGGAAGAGATTATTACTTTTTCAGATGGTAAATCAACTTCAAGGGCTGTTGCTGCCATAAAAAGTTTCTTCGAAAGATGAAGATTTTACACGTCTGTCAAAACTATTTTCCATCACTAGGAGGACCGCAGTACACGATGAAACATGTGTCAGAAAAACTTGTTTCTTATTATGATGATCAGGTGCAGGTGTGTACTACCAACTCTATGTATGGTCCTGAAACCAGGCTATTTAAGAAGATTGAACCTGCAATAGAAATGATAGAGCGGGTGCAAGTCAACAGGTTGCCGTTCAACCGCTGGCATTATCCAATAATTGAATTTGCCGGTAAAGTGCACGGAAAAACAACAGGAAGAGGTTTGCCTCGTTCAATTACCAAATATCGGTGGGGTCTTGATAGCCCGGCAA
>JALYZZ010000565.1 GCA_030948675.1 Bacteroidota bacterium
TGTAAATGACCAATAAAATGCCACTGGATATCTGCCGGTAACAATGCTTGTTTTTCTACCAGTTCCTGAACATAGTTTTCTCCAAAGTCTCTCTGTCCTAAATCATACAATCTTCGAATATCAGCAACAGATTGAATCTTACTTACTGCAACTAGCTGAACCTTCTTCGTTGAAAGTGCATTTACTATTTCCTTGTATTTTGATTCATTAACCGGCATTGAATGTTATTATTGGTACAAAAGTAAATTGAAGTATTTAACGATACGTACTTTCTTAAAAACTGTCTAAATTTAAAAAACTAAATATTGTTTTTCTTTGGGTGCTGAGCGGTTCCTGGTACCCTTTGTGCTTCTTTTTTCGTACACGACTGACACGAAGAAAAAACGAGATACATTGATATTGATTATTAAATAAACTTTAGACAGCTTCTAAGAAGGGCAGGATTATTTGAAAGCAGAAAACGGAAAAAGTCGCATCCAAAACTAGTAAAAGTGAGTGATACCTGCTCGAGTTCGTTTAGGCGGCAACTGGAGTTACAATGAAGAAAAATTTGCTTGCTGTCCCCAAAAATAAAAAGGCTAAACTTGTTAGAAAAACTCTTATAAAACAAAAACTCCCCGACATATTTGGGGAGCTTTTATTTTATAAGGTAATAACAACTATGGTTTTTTATTACTTCGCGTCGGTGTCGCCGTCTTTTTAGGCGCAGTGCTACCTGCAGCAGTTTTACCATTAACAGCCTTTTCCAATATCGGTTTTGCCTGAGTTGCAAAAGGATCAGCAGGATCTATTGCCAGTATTTTATCTACTATTTCTAAAGCTTTTGGAAAATCTTTCATTTTATCGGCAGCTATTGAAGCTATATAATAATACTGCGCTTTGATTTTAGAGGCGTTTTTAGCAGCATCTTGTTTTGTCAGAAAATCAATATACTCCTGCACAGGGGCAAAAGAGGCTCCAGTTGTAGAGTCTGAAGCTTTAGCACCTCTTACTAAGAGCGCATATCCATATTCCTGATCGGGATATTTTGATATATATACATGACTCATACTGTCTGCCAGCTTAAAGTTTCCGACATTGATAGCTGCGTCTGCAATGTTATAAATATCAAGATTTGAAGGAACAGGATTTGTTTTAAAACTTTCTAAAAGCCATTTCAAACGCTCGTCGTTTTTGCCCTGCCTTTTATACAAATATGCGATTGTATCCATATACTGAAATCTTGTAGCCCTTACGGTGTCATATTGTAGGGCTTTTTTAAGATAGGCAATTGCTGATTCTTCGCCACCCTGAAACTTCTTTAAGACAGAAGCACCAAAAAGATAATCAGGGCCTATGTTTTCGGCCTTAATCATTTTATCAGGAGTTAAACCTGAAAGATAAGATTCAACATTTTGTCTTGCCTTTAATGAGTCGCCGAGTCTGTCATAGTTGTAGGCGTATAGTATCTTTAATCTGGGATAGTTTGCACATACACCTGCCGCCATCATTTTTGCCTTATCAAGTGACTCCTGATATTTACCCGAACGAAAAAGGTAATCAGCATAGAAATAATCAGTATTGCAGTCTTTATCTGACCCAGCTACATAACCCTCTAAAAATCTTCTCGCTGCATTTACATCTCTGTTTGCGTAGTAATAATAAAGTTCTAAAAAGGCAGGAGCATAAGCAGGATCACCGGTAATTGCCTGGTTAAAGTAGTCTATATATTTTTCAGCATTTCCCTGGCTTTGAAAAATTTTACCTAATCGAAATTTAGCTTTGGCATTAGTTGGATCCACCCGAATTGCATTATTAAAAGCCTCATAAGCGTTACCGCCCTGGTCAGGGCCAAGTTTCAGGTAATTAATACCAAGATTGTTATAAATGTCGGCATTATTTGGATCTATTGCAATAGCTCTTTTTAGCACCGCAATACCATAAGCAGGATCACCCACAGTGGCGGGACCATCTGCTTCTGCCCGGCCAATTGCATTTAGAATAACGGGGTTCTCTTTTTTCTTTACCATGCTGTTTGTAATAGCAGCTTCAAATCGTTGACGCGCAGCATCTTTTTTACCTTCAAGCAATTCCACATGGCCCATACCCACCCAAACCATTGGATCATTTACTCCGTTGTTTAGCGCATTCTGATATACCTGCTTTGCCGCAGCTACGCTGTCATTTGCCAAATATGTTTGTCCAAGCCAATAAATAGCTTCTGCATTTTTGGAATTTGCAGCGATCAGTTTATCCAGCGTTTGTCTGGCTGATGTTGTACGCCCGTGGTATAAACTTTTTCTTGCATCATCAACAGATTGGGCAATTAATAATTTACCTGATAACAAAACTGCTAATAACAAGGTGGTAAGTTTCTTCATGTTTCTTTTGTTTTTGGTGTTGTTTGTTATTGACTTCTTTTGACTTCCTCTAAATTATCCTTCTGCGGGTAAAGTTCATTTGTGCAGGTACTAATAATGCTCGTCTAAATATTAATTGCCCTCTTTCTGTACTTAAAAACTCAACAAATCTTGATCCTAACCCGGGGTAATTTTCTTTTAGCACGTAGTACAATCCTCGTACCAAAGGATACTGGTTAAATGTTATTGTTTTTTGCGATGGTCGCGCGAAGGTTCCTGCTTTACAATTCTTACATTCTATTAAAGCCATTTTTATTTTAGCTATTGCCTGTTCCTGTGCCGCATTTTGCGGGTCTGTTATCCAGCTAATTCCAACGAAGCCAATAGCAGACGTTGTTGTAGAAACATAATTGATGAGATCTTCGCTATTTTTTGCACCTGTAACATTCTTACCAAAAGAAGCTCCACCCAGCAAGCTATCTTTCAAATACCGCACTGTGCTGGTAGCGGTATTTCCATCAATCGCTACTTTCAACTTACTGTCGCCTTTGCCTGATAATAGCTGTTTTAATTCAGCAACAGAAAAAGAACTGTCCGCAGTCTGGTTGTTTACCACAACTGCAATGGCATCTTTTGCCAACAGCGCAAATTCTGGTTTAAACCCGATTTTTTCGTCGTAATATTTTGTTTCTTCCCTGTTTAACTCTCTTGAAATGATAACAATTTTTGTACTATCTTTTTCCAGATCTCGCAGGCATTCAGCTTCTGGTTTGTATTCTACGATCACTTTTGTATCTCGATACGCGGATTCAAAAACTTTCACCTCTTCTGCCATCACGGGTTCAAAACTCTCATCAACACTTATTCTTATAGTTGTATCGATCTTTTTAGTTTGCTTTTTATCGTTGCCGGGTGCGTTGTGACAAGCGGCACACAACAGCATTAACATTAAAAAGTTCCAATTCTTCATACTAATAAGCTTTCTTGAAACCCCGGTACATTCTCCAAAACCCATACAACCCACATATGCCTCCAAAGATGTACCTGAAGGTGATATCAAAGGTATTCATTTCGAACCCGAACTTTTCTGCAAAAAACAAAAATGCTGCGGCAGCAAGATATAAAATACCCATTGTATAATCAAGCACAGAGCGCATTATCGAATAGCTCTTAACCCTGTTTTCTCTTAACTCATTTTCCATAACAGCTTATTTAAATGCGTCGCAATATTAATATTTTTAGCGCAGAAATTTTACATTAGATAAAAGCCTTAAAGCTTTTGTGATGGTACAGGTATTTTTTTAATTATTGCACAACTCATATTACCAAAGCGTTTTAAGATGGATAAAAAGGTTGGTGTAGTCACGAACAATGATAGCGTCTGCACCTGGCGGTGAATCATCCGGTTTGGTAGACCGTTTTAGTAAAGGGACTGTAGTCCTGCCATTAAGTAGACCCCGCTCGTTAAGACTCAATTTATGTAGAAATCCATAAACCTTCGCGAAAGCACATCTTAACTACTGTTTGCTGATCCGGATTTATGTTGTCGAAATCTTTTCAGAACCAAAATATTACCCTTTTTATTAAAACCTATTTTCACTAATTTTATCTATAATTCATAACTAGTAAAGCCATGGCGATATTTAAACTTCACATCAACGGCAAAGAATACCAGCCGGATGTAGCAGCAGACACCCCCTTATTGTGGGTCTTGAGAGACCACCTTGGATTGGTCGGAACTAAATACGGTTGCTGTATAGCACAGTGCGGTGCTTGCACTATACATTTTGACGGTACCGCAGTTAGGTCTTGTATGCTTCCTGTATCGTCTGTAGGCACTTCTAAAATTACCACTATTGAAGGATTGTCTGAAAATGGAGACCACCCATTACAAACAGCATGGAATGAAGTGGACGTACCTCAATGTGGTTACTGCCAGGCTGGGCAAATAATGACTGCGGCGGCACTTTTAAAACAAAATCCACATCCGACAATGGAAGAAATAGATGGTACAATGCACGGTAATATTTGCCGTTGCGGAGCTTATCATCGCATTCGCCAGGCAGTTAAATTAGCAAGTACAAAAAGTTAATGCAAAAAACCAAAGTGCAAAAATTAAACTATGTCAACCGTAAATAAAACCAGCAGACGCGAATTTTTAAAGTTATCTGCATTCACCAGTGGTGGATTACTTCTCGGATTTAGCTGGTTAACTGCTGAAGCGGAAACACCAGCAATTGTAAACGCAGCCGGTGCGGCAGGAAATATAGGGTTCAATAATTATCTGTCAATTGGAACAGATGGAATTATTACTATCCTGTCTCCTAACCCTGAGCTTGGACAGAACATTATGACGTCTTTTCCGATGATTGTTGCCGATGAACTCGATGCTGACTGGACAAAAGTAAAAGTACTCCAGGCTGCCCTTGACACTAAAAACTTTGACAGGCAGGTAACGGGTGGCAGTGGCGCTGTACCTCACTCGTGGAAATTACTGAGAAATGCGGGCGCTACAGCAAGAATGATGCTGATACAAGCTGCGGCGCAACGATGGTCTGTAACACCTGAAGAGTGCAGCACCCACGACGGTTTTGTCATCAATACCAAAACAGGCAATAAACTAAGCTACGGAGAACTGGCAGAAGAAGCTTCGAAACTGGCCGTTCCAAAAGACGTAAAATTAAAAGACCGGAAAGATTTTAAATTCATTGGCAAGGAAGTTAAAAATGTGGCCAATAAAGATATTGTAACAGGAAAAGGAATGTTTGGCCTTGATTTTTACCGGGAGGGAATGTTGTACGC
>JALYZZ010000383.1 GCA_030948675.1 Bacteroidota bacterium
GTTGGGTCGTTTACATTGGCAGGTGGTGTTTTTGCTTCGATAAGCTGCAGAATGTGATAGCCATATTCTGTTTCAAAAGGTTTTGACACTTCTCCTTTGTTTTTAAGAGAGAAGGCTACACTTTCAAAAATGGAGTTGTAAGTTCCAACGGTGAACTCAGGAAGAATGCCCCTGTTGCTGCTACTACTTACATCGTTGCTAGCTGCGGTAGCAACGGTACCGAAATCAGCGCCGGAAGCGAGGAGGCGGTACAAACTATCTACTTTATGTGCTGCCCTTTGATGTTCTTCTATGGAGGCATTTGGAGGAAGAGCCACTAATATCTGTGCAACGCTACGTGAACCGGAAGCATTTCGCTCACCCGCATTTTTGAAAATATGGTAACCTATTTTGCTTCTGAAAGGAAGCGAAAATGCGCCAGACTTTACACCATACATTTCATTTTCAAATTGGTAAGGAAGGGTAAAGACAGTGATAAAACCTACATCTCCCTTCGATTGTTTCGATACTTCATCAGTTGAAAATTCCTGCGCTACCTCTCCAAAATCTTTTCCTTCTTTCAATTCTTGATAAGCCGACTGTATTTTTTTATACGCCAACATTGTGTCACCGTTTTGTGGTACTTCAACAAACACCTGTTGCAGGTGGATCTCTTTATAACTTCTTTCAAAAGCCTCTTGTACCAGGGCTTTTATGTTTGCTTCATCATTAATAATATTGTCGGCTATTTGTTTTCTGAAATTTTGCAACTCGTATTGCTGCCTTGCATCTTTATCAAGAGCTGCGTCATAAGCAGCCTGCACCTTCAACTTGAAGTTGATATAAAGTTGGAGATATTCTTTTAAAGCTTTCTTACGATCTGTTTCAGCTCCCGTATTTTTATTAAAGGCTCTTACAAACTCACCTTTAGTAACCGAATTGTTTCCATAAGTAAAAAGCGTTTGTGCGTAAGATGGCACCAATAGCATTAGAGAGAAAAAAGCTGATAGCGTTTTCTTCATGTAGATCAGATCATTATTTAGCTGTAGCCGGATTTTTAATTTTTGCAGTCAGTACGTCATCAAATTGTTCGAGGCTTAACATTTTACCGATAATTCGTTTCTGTGCATCCAGCAAGTACAAAGTGGGCGTTTTATATATATCGTACAACTGCCTGAAATTTGCGACACCTTTTTTAGTCTCTTCTTCTTTTGCCGCTTTTGTCTGGTACATATGGGCCCAACCCTCCAGCTTATGTTCATTCATAAACTTCTTCCACGCGTCATTTGCTCCTTCATCTACATTTACACCCACCAGTCTTACGCCAAGTCCTTTCCATTTTGCCCGGTACATCGAATCTATTCTTGGAACCGTTTCTTTACAATGACCACAGTTGGGATCCCAGAAGGTTACAAAAGTGTATGGAGCATTGATTCCATAAAGCGATACCGGCTTTCCGCTGGTATCTGCCATCACCAGGTCTGCTGCCTGCTCACCCAATTGGTTTGCCATTAGGCTATAAGCCCTGTCAAAAATAAACTTTGTTTGTTTCGAATTCAACCAGGCCGTGTCGCCTTTGCTATAGTACTTGTCAAAAAGAAACAGAAACACCTTTTCCTGGCCCATATACTCAGGGTTGATGTACTTATCTGTAAACTTGCCTAACAGGTACTTAAACATTTCGCGGTTTTCGCGCGACACCAGCAGCATATAATTGACTTCGCTGATAACAGAATCGGGTTCAGGTGCCACATAATATTTAAAGTATTCTTCGAGTTTAGGCTCAAAAAAAGGAGTGCGAACAAGGCTTTCATCGTCGAAGGAAACGCCTTGCCACCAATTGTCTTTTACATAACGGTAGGGATAAGACGAATCTGCTTTACCATTTTTGCCGGTTGGAATAGCCGGTATCTCTGGTCTTTTCATAGCATAAAAAAAGCTGGCAAGCATAGAAGTTGGGTGAGCTCTTGTAACGTTCTCACGATAATCCTGCAGTTCTTTATTCGCTTTTGATAAAGTCGTTTTTATCAACCCTGAATCTCTTGCACTCTTCGCCTCGCTAAGTTGCTTTTGCAATGCGTTGAGCATTGGGGTTTTTTGAGTAAGAAAATTTGTGTACTCCTGAAACATCTGGTTGTCAGGAGAACCGGTAATGATAACATTAGAAAGATTGGTGGTATCAGCCTTTATCGAGAAGTTTTGATC
>JALYZZ010000579.1 GCA_030948675.1 Bacteroidota bacterium
CCCCAGGTAGTGGTAAATGGCACTACTGAATTCGTCGGTTCAAATGAAATCGCCTTAAGTAATGCTATAGCTAATAACACAAACAACCGTACTGTATCTAATCTTCATATTACAGCTAAAAACAAAAATCAGGCAGCGCTTGTTAAGTATGATATAATTGGAAACGAGACAATGTTATTAAACACAACTGTCGTACTACCCGAAGCAGATACAGAAGTTAAACGTGGCGAAAATGGCGGAAAGACTTTGCATCATGTAAATATTGTAACCCGTTTAAAGGTGACAGAAGTAAAAGGTAGCGGCGAAATGACAATTGAAATACCCGTTCAGTTATCAGGTAAGCCCATTAAAATTATTGCATACACACAATCAAAGCAAAGTCTTAAAGTATTGGGTGCAGGTGAGGTGACATTATAAAATATATTACCATTAAACGAATTATCAATTAATGACGCGATTCCATTGCTCAGTTTTTTTAAGTTGAGGCCTTGGAACTCAAAAAAAACAGTCGATATAAAATGAAAACTTTATTAATAGCATTACTTTCAATTTGGTTTACAATTAGTGCTTGTGGTCAAAACGCCAGGAAGATAAGAACAGAACCTCATTTGAGTGATAAAGCACTTTCAAAATACAGTCAGGCAACATTTGCAGCAGGATGTTTTTGGCATGAGGAAGCCTTGTTTGAAAGTATTAAAGGTGTCAAGGAAGCAGTGTCGGGATATGCAGGTGGTAAAACCTCAAACCCTACTTACGAAAGTATAGAAACGGGTACAACGGGCCACGCAGAAACAGTTAATATATATTATGACAGTACGGTCATAGATTTTCCAACGCTTGTGAAAATTTATTTTGCCGGTCAAGACCCTACACAGATAAACGGGCAAGGTAATGACCGCGGAACACAATACAGGTCTATTGCCTTTTATAGAAACAACAGTGAGAGAAAGGTTATTGAAGACTACATAAAAGGTATTCAACCAAAATATAAAGAACCGATAGTAGCCCAGGTACTACCTGTTACTAAATTCTGGACAGGTGAAGAGTATCATCAAAATTACATCGACAAAAACCCTGGTCAGGGATATGTACAAATGGTAAGTATTCCTGAAATAAAAAGGCTGCAAAGTCAATACCCGCAATTGGTAAAACCAGGGTACATTTATTAAACTAATTAATGTTAAAAGCACAATTATGAAGACGAGTTTATTATTATTTCTAATTATAGCATCTGCATCATGTTCAGAGGCTCAAACAGAAAAGATGAAAAAATTTGAGGTGACAAGAACCGAAGCAGAATGGAAGAAAATGCTGACACCCGCTGAATACACTGTAACGCGCAAACAAGGTACTGAAAGACCTTTTCAAAATGCTTATTATGATAATCATGAGAAGGGAACGTATTTATGCATAGGCTGCGACCTTCCCCTTTTTAGCAGTGATACTAAGTTTGAAAGTGGCACCGGCTGGCCTAGTTTCTACAAACCACTGGTAGCTAAAAATGTTGAAGTTTCAAAAGACGGATCTTTTGGTATGGAACGCGATGAAGTTCATTGTGCACGTTGTGGATCTCATTTAGGTCATGTTTTTAACGACGGACCCAAGCCTACAGGCTTACGCTATTGCATGAACTCTGCTTCATTAAAATTTCAGAAGTCTTAACTTTTAGATGACGTATTAAAGTTTCACTGTTTGTGTCAATTTTATCGCAACCATAATTTGCAATGAAAACAATTAAAAAGAAACATTCAATAGCCATGAGGTGGACACATTGGATAAACTTTCCGGTGTTAACAATTATGATTTGGTCTGGGTTGCTTATTTATTGGGCAAATGATGAGTATAGCGTTACCATTGCCGGCCATACAATTGTTCGCTTCTTTCCTGAATGGCTTTATAAACTATTAAAGATACCTCATCGCCTCGCAGAAGGAATGGCTTTCCACTTTCTGTTTATGTGGTTCTTTGCCATAAATGGATTGCTTTACATCTTGTACACCATCTTCTGGGGTGTCTGGCGTCAACTATTGCCTAATAAACATTCTTTTAAAGAAGCATGGCTGGTACTTTTGCACGACCTGAAAATACGAAAAACCTTACCTCCTCAAGACAAATACAACGCCGCTCAACGTATTGCTTACACTAGTATTATTGTTATGGGAATCGGCTCACTCATCACAGGTCTCGCAATTTATAAACCAGTGCAATTTTATTGGTTGACCTGGCTATGCGGCGGCTACCATTTAGCACGAATTGAACATTTCATCTTAACCATCGGCTACGTTCTATTCTTCTTGATACATATAACACAAGTGATAATAGCAGGCTGGAATAATTTCCGCTCTGTTGTTTCAGGCTTTGAAGTTGTTGATAAAAAACCTATACCTGCCATTAAAGATGAAACCCCAAATGGATAAGTCAATTAATAAAAATACGGGTGAGGAAACCGTAAGTGAGAAGAAGATCAAAAGACGAAACTTTATCTCCTTTGGCGCCCTTATCGGTTTAAACGCTGCTGCATTTGGTGTTTGGAAATGGTTATACAACTCTAAACCGGAAGAACCAGGCGTTACAGCAGGTGCAAGAAAACCGTTACGAAGAGCACTTAATCAAACCGAGCTCTTCTTTAGAAAGACATTTAGCAGCAATCATCTTGTAATGACCTATCCTACATCCATGGCTGCTAAAAAAGTAAGGGTAAACAGTAACATTGGTATAGATGACGACAATTATAAGCCGGAAGATTGGATAATGACAGTAAACAAGAGTGACGGTACAGCATTAGAAGTTACTCTTAAAGATTTAATGGCACTCCCAAAAACAGAGATTGTATACGATTTTAAGTGTGTAGAAGGTTGGGATCAGATACAACATTGGGGAGGCGTTAAGTTCGGCGATTTTATAGCTCATTATCATTTAGAAAAAGAAACCGGATTACAATACGTCGGCTTAGCGACACCAAACGAAGAATACTATGTAGGCATCGATATGGCAAGTGCAATGCACCCTCAAACCCTGTTAGCGTATGAAGTAAATGAACAGCCTTTGCCATTAGAGCATGGGCGACCTCTCCGGCTTATTATCCCAGTCAAGTACGGCATTAAAAACTTAAAGCGAATAGGTTCAATCTCGTTTAGTAATACACGACCACCGGATTACTGGGCAGAGCAGGGCTATGATTATTACTCGGGACTGTAGTTGAAGGAGAACTTTTTACTTAAAAAAAGGGGAGGCTAGTTTCAGAATAAATGAGGCCCTCTTGTTAATATGCCGGGCGGATTTTCCTTTTATACCCCCTCAGATAACAGTGCAGTATCGATCATTCTTCCCGATAATACACCTTTTAAAGATCTACTGGGGTATTCCACTTTTTCACTCCTTCCTTCATGGAGCAAAACCACTTTCATTCGTATTGCTCGAATCCTGTCTCCGCTATGTGATAGTCCAGCCAAAACTTCAAGATTCAATTGCTCATTCCACTGGCAACTGTAGTTAGTCATTCGCTTCAAAGTCAATAGTAAGGACCAAAAGGAACTAACTTAAAATAGATTAATAGTAGTGCTACAATAATAAAAGCCGCCAATTGAAGGGCCACCTATAAAAGAATAATAATACTTGTTTAAGAGGTTAGTCGCTCCTAATTTTATACTGAACCTGTTTTTGTCATTATTGTATTGAACCTGTGCATCCACTGTAGCATATGCAGCGACTGTTCCGGTTGCTAAGGAAGATTGCCACAGATAGCTGCTTTGACGCCTATAGTTTACCTGGAAATCAAAATGAGTAAATATAGAGGGATTCCCAAAGGCTAAATTATAGATCCATGACGGAGTGTTAAATCCATCTTCCAAACCATCTTTCTGATCAGTACGATCTAACTTAGCGAATGTGACATTGCCACTTAGCCTGAACCTTTTTGGCATTTCCCATGCGATACCCAAAGTGCTGCCATAATTATAACTCACCGTTTTTGAGTTGGTCCAGAGCCTGTACCTATCCTGTTTTTGTTTATCGTTAAGATACCAGGCAACGCTGTCTGCATTGCTTGTTTTAGGAATATTTGCTTCGACTTGCGCCATTAGGTTACGATAGATGTTGTAGTAGAAATCTATATCTATCGATAATTTTTCATCAAAGAAAGTACCTCGATATCCCGCCTCTAATCCCTTCACCTGTTCCGGTTGCAGGTAACTATAGCTATTGCGTTTCAGCAGACTTTTATTTTTATCAATTGCCTGTGCAATGGTTAAGCCATTGCGGTTTATATCATTCGTATTGGCTGCCTGAAAAGCATCAGTTGATGCCCGTAAATAACTGTTTTCGAAAATACCATGTGACATAACAGGTAATCCGCCTACCCGTTTTACCCCACCACTGTTTATGTTCGAAAATGCTTCAAACAAACTTGGAAAACGGTACCCTTGCTGAACGGCTAAACGAAAATTGTGTTGGTTAACCGGGGAGTATACAACAGCGATCCTTGGGTTAGGTTTAGCAGAGAAATATTCATTTTTATCTACCCGTAAAACTGCATTTACTTTTATCTTTTGATGGAAGAAATATTTCGTTCCCTGTAGAAA
>JALYZZ010000598.1 GCA_030948675.1 Bacteroidota bacterium
GGTTATATCTTCCTGCGATTTTTAAAGGCATGGCAATTACGTTTAGCCATATTTTTAAAAAAGTTCCGACAATTAGTTATCCTGAACAGAAACGGCCATTTGCGAAAGTTTTTCGTGGACTACAGGTTTTAAATCGTGACGAGGAGGGACGTGAGAAATGTACCGCTTGTGGACTATGTGCGTTAGCTTGCCCTGCAGAAGCCATAACAATGGAAGCTGGAGAAAGACAACGCGGCGAGGAGAATTTGTATCGTGAAGAAAAATACGCCGCGAAGTATGAAATCAATATGCTGCGTTGCATCTTCTGCGGTTTGTGTGAAGAAGCGTGTCCAAAAGATGCGATTTATTTGAGTGAAACATTTGCACCCGCTAACTACCAGCGCAAAGGTTTTATATACGGTAAAGAAGATTTGCTGATACCCAATCCACTAACACAGCCTGAGGAATTTGAGAAGGCTAAAGGCGAAAGGGCGCCAGCAACACACTAACAACTTTACTAATCGCAACTAATGAGTACAACTGAAATTTTATTCTGGTTCCTTTCTGCTCTTGCACTGGCAAGTGCTACTATGGTTCTAATAAGTAAAAATCCTGTTCACAGCATCTTGTGGCTTATCATAGTTTTCTTTGCAATATCTGGCCATTATATATTATTAAATGCACAATTTCTGGCTATTGTAAACCTAATCGTATATGCCGGCGCCATCATGGTATTATTCCTTTTTGTGGTGATGTTGATGAATTTGAATAGCGATTCTGAGCCCCAAAGAAACAGCAGGTTTAAGATAGCAGGAGCAATCTCAGGTGGATGTTTGATGCTAATAATGATTGACGTAATCAGGGATGCTGGAGAAGTGCAACATGCAAAAGCATTGGTTAAGGAGGGAAGTATAGGCTTAATAAAAAATTTGGGGATGGTGTTGTTTAAAGAGTACACCGTGCCTTTTGAAATAAGCAGCGTATTGTTTTTAGCGGCGATGGTAGGGGCTGTAGTGATCGGAAAGAAAGAACCGTCCTAACTACTGAAGCACACCGCGGAAAAGCGTATCAGGTGAAAATGAATGATTACAGATTGATCAAAATAAGTTCTTTAAACAACTTTTACTAAGTTCCGAAAGGGATTTGGATTCACATTCTTATATCCCTTAGGGATGTAGAATTAAAAGCCCTTTTAGGGTTTGGGTTATGCCGATAACATATTATATAGTACTTTCTATTGTTTTGTTTTGTATTGGGGTAGTAGGAGTGTTGACCCGCAGAAATGCGATTATTATTTTTATGTGCATAGAGTTAATGCTCAACGCCGTGAATTTGTTGCTGGTTGCTTTTTCTAAGATGCACAATGGAAATGCCATTGCTGCTAACCCAGCTTCAACAGTAGGAATTGACGGGCAATTATTTGTATTTTTTATAATGGTGGTAGCCGCGGCAGAAGTTTGCGTGGGATTATCTATAATAGTAATGATGTACAGAAACACTCACTCTGTAGATGTGAACTTTTTGAATAGATTAAAAAATTAGATGCCCGGCCTGGAAGGGCAATATCGAAGCGAACGATATTGCGGGGGTAATATAACAATATTAGTAACTTTTTTAAGCCCGTTTTTGAGGGTTTAGAGCAAATTCCCTGTAGGGGTTGGGGTAATATGGCAAAACTTGTTTATCTGGTACCATTGTTTCCTTTGATAGGTTTTCTTATCAATGGTTTAGGTCGTAAATCATTATCTAAATCATTGATTGGTCTAATAGGAAGCGGGGTCATACTTGCTTCTTTTGCAGTAAGTCTGGCTATTTTTTTTGAAGTAAAGCAAGAAGGATTTCAGTCACAAATTGTTCATCTCTTTGACTTTATAAATGTTCAGTCATTTAATATTTCGTTTTCCTTACAGGTCGACCAATTGTCGTCGCTTTTCTTATTAATCATTACCGGTGTTGGTTTTCTTATTCATTTGTATTCTACCTCATATATGCACAATGAAGTAAATCAACATTATGGAAGGTACTTTGCTTACCTAAACCTTTTTGTTTTTTCTATGCTGTTGCTGGTTTTAGGTGCCAACTACGTGATCATGTTTATTGGTTGGGAAGGAGTTGGATTATGCTCTTATTTGCTGATAGGATACTGGTTTAAAAACAACAACTATAACTATGCGGCACGAAAGGCTTTTGTAATGAATCGTATTGGTGACGTAGGATTTTTACTGGCTGTGTTTTGGATATTGTCGAAGCTGGGAACAGTTTCGTATGGAGAAGTTTTTTCAAGGGCTTCAAGTTTTAGCACTGTTGAGGTGACAGGAATAACAATGCTATTATTTGTAGGTGCTATGGGTAAAAGTGCCCAAATACCTTTATACACCTGGTTGCCGGATGCAATGGCTGGTCCTACACCTGTATCAGCTTTGATTCATGCAGCCACTATGGTTACCGCCGGTATTTACATGATTGTTCGCAGTAATGTGCTGTATACGATGGCGCCTGCCACACAAACTGTTGTGGCTGTTATTGGCCTTGCCACTGCTTTCCTTGCTGCGACTATTGCTTTAAAGCAAAATGATATTAAAAAGATATTGGCATACTCAACCGTCAGTCAGTTGGGGTATATGTTTTTGGGTTTAGGCGTTGGCGCATACACTGGTGCTGTTTTTCATGTTATGACTCATGCTTTCTTTAAGGCTTTATTATTTCTTGGTGCTGGTAGTGTTATCCATGCAATGGGCAATGAACAGGATATTCGAATGATGGGTGGGTTAAAAAAATATATGCCAATCACTCATATTACTTTTTTACTCGCCTGTTTAGCGATATCCGGTATTCCTCCGTTCAGTGGTTTTTTCAGTAAAGATGAGATCCTTGCTGCTGCTTACGAACATAATAAGCTACTTTGGGCAGTTGGTGTCATCACCGCAGGTCTTACGGCCTTTTATATGTTCCGTTTGTACGTCATGACTTTTACCGGACAGTTTCGTGGTACAGACAAGCAGGAGCATCATTTGCATGAAAGCCCGTCTGCAATGACTATTCCTTTAATTATTCTTGCTGTATTAAGTGTCATAGGCGGTTTTGTTGGCATTCCTGAGGCTTTCGCTCACAATGCACATGCACTTGAACATTTTCTTGCGCCGGTTATTGCTAAATCAAATGAAACCACAAACAGTGTAGGCACCACAACCGAGTTTATATTGATGGCAATTTCTGTTGGTATTGCTATTATTGCCATTATTTATGCCTGGACAAGATTTTCTAAAAAGCCAGAGTTGGCTGAACCTGAAGGTGCAGGTAAATTTTTAGCAAACAAATGGTACATCGATGAGCTGTACGACAAGTTGATCGCAAACCCATTAGTAGCATTTGGGGCATTTCTAAAAAATGTAGTTGAAAAAAGTGGAATTGATGGTATTGTAAACGGTGTTGGTCGTGGGGTAAATTATGCAGGAAGACAAATAAGGCTAATGCAAAGCGGTCAGGTAGGCAACTATATTCTTTTGATGGTCTTAAGTATGGTGCTAATGATTATTCTTATTTTTTACGGAAATAATTTGAACCCGTTCTTTAACTATTTTTCGAAATAATTGCAGGTAAAAATAAAGTATGATTCCAGTTTTATTAATTGTAATTCCTTTGGTAACCGGCCTACTTTCTTTTTTTATTAAAGAGGAGAGGAGTGCAAAAGCTTTTGCATTACTGAGTTCGGTTGCTACACTTGCAGTTTCCCTTATAAGCCTTTTTCAAAGTGGAAGCTCTATTTCGAGCGATGCTCAATGGTTGCCAATGCTTGGCAGTAGATTTTCAGTCTCTTTGGATGGGATGGGCAAAATACTTACTCTTTTAACTGCTGTATCCTTCCCCATAATTTTTGCATCGACTTATAACAATAAGTACAAAAGTCCTAATGCCTTTTATGGCTTCATGCTATTAACCCAGGCTGGTTTAATGGGGGTGTTTTGTGCGATGGATTTGTTCCTGTTTTATTTCTTCTGGGAGCTCGCGCTTATACCAGCGTATTTCCTTTGTTCCAAATGGGGCGGTGAGAAAAGAATAGCCGTAACGTTTAAGTTCTTTGTATATACGTTTCTCGGTTCTTTGTTAATGCTGGTTGGTATTTTATATGTCTATTATAAAACTCCCGACCACTCATTTGCTATATCCTCTTTACATCATCTGATGTTGACTCCGGGTGAAGAAAACTTTATTTTTTGGCTTTTCTTCATTGCCTTCGCCATCAAAATGCCGGTGTTTCCTTTTCATACGTGGCAACCTGATACGTACGAACAGGCTCCCACAGCAGTTACGATGGTATTGAGCGGTATAATGGTTAAAATGGGTGTTTTTGCAGTAATACGTTGGTTGCTTCCAATGTTTCCGGATGCTTCAGTTAAGATGGCTGATTTTATAATGATCCTTGCTGTCACCGGCATGATTTACGCAAGCCTTATCGCTATCCAGCAGGATGATATGAAAAGATTGGTGGCTTATTCTTCGATTGCTCACATTGGCCTGATGGCTGCAACTATGTTTACGGGAAGTTCGGCAGGTATTCAGGGCGTTATTTTTCAGATGTTTGCTCATGGGGTAAATATTATTGGTCTTTGGATAGTGATAGATGTAATTGAGCAACAATTGGGTACACGTAAGTTCAGTGAATTAGGTGGGCTAGCTCAAAAGGCGCCGACATTAGCTATTATGTTTGTAGTCATGTGTTTTGCCAATATAGCTTTACCTCTGACTAATTCATTTGTTGGCGAGTTTTTAATGTTTAATAGCGTTTTTCGTTACAGTGCAGTTTTAGGTGCTGTTGCATGTATAAGTATTATACTAGCCGCTGTATATACCTTGTGGATGGTTCAAAAAGTGTTTTATGGGGAAATGAGAGACGAAAATAAAATTGCATTGAAGGTGTCGATTAACACCCAACTGATGCTGGCAATACTGGTAGCAGTGGTGATTATTTTTGGTGTCTACCCTCAGCCAATGATAAATCTTGCCGGCGATACGGTGACAAAAATTATAGCTCAAATAAAATAGCGGCTAGTTTAAGTTTACTTATGAATACGATTATACTTTCAGCGATTTTTGGTGTGGTTATGATGTTTTCCGGCATTTTCATTCATAATCGTTCTGTTTACAAAAGTATTTCCGCAACCTTGCTCTTGCTGCTGTTAGTGTTTAATATCGCTGAGGGACATGGAAACTTGCTTTTTAAGGTAAATACTGCAAATTTTCTTCATTTTGATCAGTTTGGGTTGTTATTCAACAGTATCTGTATTTTTTGTACGCTTATCTATGTGATGCTGAGCGGAAGAGACATAGAGAAAGCGGGAACTAATACTGCCGAAATACATGCCCTTATATTTTTTGTACTTTGTGGCATCGGCATCGTAACCTCGTATACGAACCTGCTGATGTTATTTATCGGAATCGAAATTCTGTCTATTCCACTTTACATATTAACCGGAAGTGACAAGAAGAATTTGAAAGGGAATGAAGCAGCTTTGAAATATTTTTTAATGGGCTCGTTCTCTACAGGGATCATGCTTTTAGGTATAGCTTTCTTATATGGTGGAGCGGGTACATTTATGGTTGAGCATGTAATGAAAGACGGTCTAGTGTCATACCTCGACGCTTTAGGCTTAGTGCTTGTTTTCATCGCGCTGTCTTTTAAGGAATCTGCAGCTCCATTCCATTTCTGGACTCCCGACGTATACGATGGGGCTCCTGCTGTTATCACTTCTTTTATGGCTACCATAGTAAAAGTAGCAGGTTTCGCAGCATTTATTCGGCTTATTGAAGGTCGCTTGGGAAGTATGGGAAGCCAATCAGACAGGTTAATTGCAATAGTTATTATTCTTACGCTTGCTTTTGGAAATCTTACAGCTGTTTTTCAACAAAGCGTAAAAAGAATGTTGGCTTACTCAAGCATTGCGCAGGCAGGTTTTATGCTGTTTGCATTATTTGCTGTGAATGATGCGGCAAAGGAGGGCCTTCTTTTGTACGCAGCCGCTTACTCTCTGGCTACTATTGGCATCTTCTCTGTACTGGCGAAAATGGATGACATGACACTAGAAGGTTTTAACGGTCTTTCTAAGTCGCAACCATTAATTTCTGCATTGCTGGTAATTTTTCTGTTGTCTCTCGCGGGTATACCTCTAACCGGAGGCTTTTTTGCCAAGTACTACATGCTCGCTTCTGTTGTTAAAACGGGCAAGTATCTCGGTCTTGTTATTATAGGTGTTTTGTTTGCCGCGATTAGTGCATACTATTATTTCAAAGTTATTCAGGCTATGTACTTCAAAGAAGGAAACATTGTATTAGCGCCTGTCACCGCCGGCTTTAAATATCTGTTGCTGTTTGTGGCAGTTCTTATCGTGTTCTTAGGTATCTTCCCAAATGCTCTTCTTAGTTTTCTTTATTTCTAGCACTAGCTGTCGAGGTTAGCACTGTCTTGTTATGCCTGTTAGCTTCATGTAAACTGCCATTTGTCCTGCTTTCAGATCCACCTGTTGTAATAGTTGTAAAGCGCTCTGCTATTTCTTTTGTATGAGTGAGGATCGGAAATTTCTCCCTCTAACTTTACCTTATATTTGGATATGAAGACTTTAGATATTTTATTCCTGTCTTACAAAACCGTTACCAGCAACAAACTCAGAACCGGAATTACAGTAGCCATCATCGCGTTTGGTATTATGGCGTTAATAGGTATTATTACGGCAATACAAGCGATGAACCAAAGTATCAAAGAAAGCTTTTCTACTCTAGGTGCTAACGCTTTTACCATCAGGTATAAAGACCGTACAATTAATATCGGCCCGCGTAGCCGCGTTTCTCAGGTTAAAAAAGGATCGAGGCCTGACAAAAGCTCTAACGTAGGTAAAAGGATAGATTATCTGCAGGCAAAACTGTTTAAGGAGAACTACAAATTTCCCTCTCTTGTTGGCCTTCAGTTGAATGGTCCATCTGGCCAGATTGCCAAATATGAAAACAAAGAAACAACCCCCGAGGTAAAAATATACGGAGGGGACGAAAATTATCTTCTAATCAGTGGATATTCTTTGCAGTCAGGAAGAAACTTTAGCAGTCTTGATGTTGGAACCGGAAGAAATGTGTGTTTGTTGGGAAGCGATATTGCTAAAAAGCTTTTTCCCTCAAATCCGGAAGCAGCAGTTGATAAAATAATACGAATTGCAAACTTACCCTATCGTGTCATTGGTTTGCTTAAACCCAAAGGGAGCAGTGCATTTTTACAAATGGACAAAGTTGTAGTAACAAGTTATAATAATGTTCGTCGTTTGCCTAATACAGGAGCGTCTTATAGTATTAATATTATGGTAAACGACCTTACGCAGCTTGAACCTGCGATAGGAGAGGCTACCGGAACTTTTAGATCTATCAGGAGGTTGGATGTAAAGGATAATGATAACTTTTTTATTGATAAAAGTGATAGTCTTGCCGACACGTTTATTAGTCTGCTTTCAAGCATATCAGGATCGGCAGGTGCGATAGGTCTGATAACTTTAATAGGAGCAGCCATTGGTTTAATGAATATAATGCTGGTAGCTGTTACAGAAAGGACCAAAGAAGTAGGGTTAATTAAGGCATTAGGCGGCACAAGGAAAAGTATCAGGAATCAATTTTTATTTGAATCAATCATTATTAGTTTATTGGGGGCTTTTTTTGGAATCGTGTTAGGTGTACTGG
>JALYZZ010000611.1 GCA_030948675.1 Bacteroidota bacterium
TTTCTAAGGTTAGGATTATTAGTAATTCTTTTGCCGTAACTCCACACTTCAGGCAATAAAAGATCAAGCAATTGGATGGGATCTGTAAAAGATTGTCTTTTTACAATTTCTAACGCTCTTTCGGTCAAAGCATACATGAGGGCGTTACCGCCGCTTTGTGAATGTGCGGCAAAAACATTAGAGTCGGACCATAAAATGTTTTGAGTACCAATACCAATGGTACTGGCACCGGAGTTTGCCTGCAAACGTACTGCCACTTGCCACGCTTCAGTAATAGCGCTACCCTTAAACCGGTAAGGGTTAAGCGGCTCTCTTTCAAAATTTGAATCGACCGTTTTTAAGGTAATTACCCCAAGTTGATCTGTATCACTAGCCGCAGAAAAACTTAATGGTGCACCTGAAATAGCAAATGGAATGAAGGCACCAGTACGATTCAGGAATTGACGGCGATCCATTTTCTTGTTTTCCTCCAGCTTGTGTGCCGATTTTATTATTAATTGCAGAAAGATACGAAGGTTCACTTGTTCAATGCTTTTGTAAGCCCGAAAGTTTCCCTAGACCTGTTGCCGTTTTCATTTCAAATTACTAGTTCTGGAGAATCTAAAACTGTGTTTTTGATAGTAGTTTTGTTTATAATAAAATGGCTCCCCTAGTAGAAAATAATTGAGGCGTACGGTTGCCAAATACTTGATTAAAGTACAACTAACTTAACAAATCATAATTAACATGTTGACAGATGGAAACACAACAACAAGTGATTACAGTAAAAACCACGGTGGATGCACCAATACAAAAAGTATGGAAATTTTGGAGTGAGCCTCAACATATTGAAAAGTGGAACAATGCTTCTCCTGAATGGCACACGCCTCATGCAGAAAACGACCTTAGGCCTGGGGGTAAATTTCTTGCAAGAATGGAAGCTAAGGATGGAAGTTTTGGCTTTGATTTCGGTGGCGTGTACGATGAGGTAAAAGAAGATGAATACATAGCATACACCCTTGGAGACGGACGAAAAGTAGCAATAGCTTTTACGCCAATTGGAGACCAAACCAGCATTATTGAAACCTTTGAAGCAGAAAGTACCAATCCGCAGGATATGCAACAGAAGGGCTGGCAGGCAATTTTAAACTCGTTTAAAAAATACACTGAGGCAAATGTATAATGGTAACAGCCTCAGCCGATGGAGTATGAAAATGAAATCTACAGTTGTTTAAATACGATTAGAAACTTACAAATTGGCTTTATGCGAAATTATTAAATCAATCCTTATTAAAACATATCGTTTTATTTCTCATTCACCGGAGTTTTCTTTTACTTGAAAAATAAGTACGACCTTTAATATTAAATTGTAGTAATGAGTGAAGTTTTAGCAAGGAATAATGTCAACCTTTTTGGTGAAGGACAGCCTATGCTTTTTGCTCATGGTTTTGGATGCGATCAAAACATGTGGCGATTTGTAACCCCCGCTTTTAAAGACCATTACAAAATTGTTTTATTCGATTACGTTGGTTCAGGAAAATCTGATATTAAGGCTTACAATAAAGAAAAGTATAACGATCTAAACGGGTATGTTAATGACGTACTCGATGTTATTGACGCACTAAACCTACGTAACATTATTTTTGTAGGGCATTCGGTGAGCTGCATGATTGGTTTACTTGCTGCTGTAAAGCGACCCACTCGTTTCGATAAGATGATTTTTGTTGGCCCTTCGGCACGCTACATCAACGATGCACCTGCTTATACTGGCGGCTTCGAGCAAAAAGACATCTACGAGCTATTGGAGACTATGGAAAAGAATTACATCGGCTGGGCCAACTTTTTGGCGCCGGCAATTATGAAAAATTCTGATAAGCCAGCATTAGGTGAAGAGCTTACCAACAGCT
Organism: Bacteroidota bacterium; assembly: GCA_030948675.1. Taxonomy (GTDB): domain Bacteria; phylum Bacteroidota; class Bacteroidia; order Chitinophagales; family Chitinophagaceae; genus Segetibacter. The sequence goes on from JALYZZ010000611.1 coordinate 1,887, forward strand.
TTTGCTCTACTGATCCCATCGTTGCACGGCAATTTGCGGAGGTAACCTTTTTATCAGACAACCGTCCGGACCTTTCTAAACTAACCATTCCATCCCTTATTCTTCAATGTTCTGATGACCTCATTGCGCCTCTTGAAGTTGGTGACTATCTCAATAAAAATATTAAGGGAAGCACATTAAAGATAATGAAAGCTACAGGCCATTGTCCGCACATGAGTGCGCCTGCAGAAACCATTAATCTGATTACGAGCTATCTTTTTAATGCTAACTAAATGGCTAATGACTGAAGGAGATAAAATGCTGCTAAAGCATGCGCCATGCGGCATTTTTGCTTTTAGGGAAAATGGAGAGATTACCATAGCCAATAGGTACTGCCTTAATTTGCTGGAATATCAACTTGATGAATTGACAGGTAAAAATATTTCTTCGCTACTTACCCTGTCAGGAAAAATTTTTTATCAAACACACTTTTACCCTCTTGTAAAATTGCACCTGCATACGGAGGAAATATTTTTAAATCTTGTGTCAAAATCAGGAAAGGATGTACCAGTTGTTTTAAATGCAGTAGTTACTAACATTGAAAGCGAACCTCTAATCGTTTGCTCATTTATCGAGGTGTTGAATCGGCGCAAGTATGAAGATGAAATTTTGCAGGCAAAAAAGAATGCCGAAGAAGCTTTGCAAAAGAATAAGGTGTTAGAAGAAATCAGGCATGAACTGGAGTTGAAACAAAAGGAACTGGACACCCAAATAACCCTGCTTACTTTTCAAAACACAGAATTGCTGCAGCTTTCAAACGTCATTACCCACGATCTGCAGGAGCCCGTTCGCAAACTGATATTATTCTCACATGAATTGCCCCGCAACCAATTAGACGCTGCAAAAAGAGAAGTAGCGCTTTCTGTAATAAACAAGTCAGCACAACGTATTAAAACACTGTTGTTGATATTGCAGGAATATTTAAGCCTGGCAGCAACGGTAGACGAGAAACAAGTAGCTGTTGACCTGGGTGAACTGATTGAAGATGAGGCCGCAAAATTAAAAGCGGGTTTTCAGCAGGTAGAAGCACAAATCTGCATTTCACCACTGCCGATTGTTTTCGGTAATAAGGAACAATTGAAATTACTGGTACGTCATCTGATAGAAAATGCTTTTGTACATGGCACGGTAAACAGCCACCTGGAGTTAGACATAAGTGGAGTAATAGTTAAAGAGAATTTATTCAATTTTTTACACGATAAGTATCAATATATTGACTATCTAAAGATTACCCTGACTGACAAAGGACCGGGTTTTGAAAACAAGTACAATGAATATATCTTCAACTTTCTTAAAAAATTAAATCCTACCGTTGACACCGTCGGTTTCGGTCTTGCTTTTTGTAGAAAAATTGTCGAGATCCACAAGGGAACTATTAAAGCTGAAAGCGCTGTTAATAAAGGTGCTACTTTCACTGTAATGTTGCCTGTAAACCCCTCTTATTAGTTTAGTTCTTTAATAATAATAAATCTTTTTTATTAAAGGAAGAGCACACGGTTTGTATTGTCTAAGCACACAACTATGTGTTAGTAAGCCAAACAACGGGTCGACGAATTTACGATCTACTCTTTATACTCGTAGTAGTAGTGTGAATGTCTTTACCTGCTCTAAATGTCTCTACCGTTAGGCATCTTTGCTTAGCGCTGCAAGCAGGCGAAGTTCTACCTGGTTATAATCGATACTTACAATACTGCAACCGCTTTGTGCCGGCACTATGGCCTTTCTAACTTCACGTCCTGCTTCGGTTAGTATTGGCATATTTTGAAGATTGGGGTCTGTACAACTCAGTCTTCCGGTGCCCCCTAAGACAAGAGTAGTGCGGGTATCAATGCTGTAGTAGTGCCAAAACGCTTGCCCAATGTAGCAAAATGGGCGCGGTACAGCAAAGGCATAATATCTAGCAAAAAGAGAGTTTTGGTGTGTTGCATAGCACTAACTCAAAGTTTTGTTGTGTGATGATGTGGTTAATCCTCGTTTAAATGCCTGAGCGTTTCGCGGTATTCTATCATTGCAATTTCCTTTGCTTTGGCTTCAAACATAAGGTCTACATCCTTGTCGTAAGTTTTTACTTCATCGTATATATAATCAGCATGGGCTGTAGGCGGCGAAGCAGGGTCCTCATACTTTTTCTTTGAGCTTGAAAAATGGGCCACCGGAGTTACACCTGGTGGCCAGGTGGACAAAGCTGCAAAGAAAGCTTCCTGCTCGCTTAATCCACCAGTGCAAAATGTATGATGAAAATAATCAAAGACGAGTGGTATTTTAGTCTGGTTATGCAACCATAAAAGGTCTGACACATTAAACATGTTTGCCTTATCATCATTCTCTACTGAAAGTCTTTTGCGAATGTTATCGGGAAGCGCAACGTAGCTTTCTGCAAACCTGGCTAGGGCGGCAACTTTGTCGCCAAAAGCGCCGCCGATATGGATATTGACCTTTGCAAAAGGAGAATGCGGTAGTTGCAGCAGATCCATAATTTCTGCGTGCTGCTTTAGCTCTTTTATTGTTTTAGTAAGTACAGTGTTTGTATTGGTAGCTAAAACATTAAACGGACCCGGATGAAAAGTAAGTCTGAGTCCTCCTGTTGTTGCCTTTTCTCCGCAACGCTTAGCAATGATTCTTATTTTTTCATAATCAGACAGGTCTGCAATTTCGTATTCACTCATCCAGGGAAACATGTCAGAGCTCATCCTGTAAAAGAGCACATCATGTTGCAAATTCCAGTCAATTACCTTTTCAAGATCGGTAATGTTTGCTAAAGCAAGAAGCGAAGCATAGGCAATACCCTTTTCCAAAAAAGTTTTTTTGACCATCGAACGATTCACCTGAATTTTTTTAGCCGCAAGGGTAAGATTTATAGCTGCATATCCAAATAACATGAGGTATTTATTTTAAAAACCGTACCCGGAGGATAACAACTATTTGAACTGATAAGGTTGGCGAAACCGATCAAACGAAATATAAGGTGGCTACTGATCTCAACGTGGTGATTAACTTATGGGCATCTTTGTTATTCACTGCAAAGACCGCTCGAAATAACTCTTTTAAAGCCGCCGTTGTAAATACTTATTACATCAGCAGGCATGCCAACAGTAACGGTGCTGTCTGCCTCTAGTTTAATCAGGTCATTGATCTTTCCGGGAATATCTCTGCCATTACCAAAGAAAAGATTATTGTTTTTTACATAGTCGGAGGCTGTGGCGGCATGACCAACAAACCTTAAAGTGCCAACACCGCTATCGTCAATTATTTTGTACACGACATTCCATTTGCTGCTGTTGTTTGCTTCTATTGAAAACTTCATTTCCTTCATTTTCCTTTCTCCGTTTGCAAACGATATGGCTACCACAGTAAGAAAAGAGCCGTTATTGGTTTTCACGAGCGTATTAATACTTTTCCTTGAAAACTTTTTCAAAATAGACGCTATTTGGGCTTTTGCGTTTTGCTGAAACAGATCCATCGATTTATCAAAATCTTTCTGCTCAATAACACACTTCTGCATGATCTCTAAAAAGTTAAAACTATTATCAACGTAACGGACATGCCCTGCCATGGCATAGACAACGTCGTTCGTGTTGTAAATTTTGCACATTCCTTTTTCGTTAACGGTATAGCCTTTATCATTAAGTGTCGATGTTCTGCTATCGGCACCTATCCAGATAGTGTCCTGGCTGGTTAAAGTGATAATAATGGTTCCGTTTAATAAACCTTTCTTCTGGCAATTACCGGCTAAGCCTGAAAGGAAATGAAATGCAATAAAAAAGAGTACAGTCTTCACGTAATTCATTCTTTTGTTTCCAACATTTTTAAGCCTCCTGGCGTTTTCCTGCCGATAATTATTCAAATAAAATCACCAGACGAATTCATAATAACCGCAACGCAGCCGAAAGGTTGTTTTACAGCAGATTTGCGGCAAGTGTAGCAAAAAAGTTATTTCAAAAAAGCTTCCAGGGCTTTTGTTGGCTTTCCATCGCTGCCCCATGCACTAAGCCCATAACCACTCCAACTTTTTGCTCCTTCAGGCTCCCAGTACACTACACCCAACCCTTTTTTGCCTGGCACTTCTTTTACCTTTTGTTGCACTGCCAGCAACATGTCATAAGTGTTTTGAGCTTTGAAATCTTCGCCACCAACTTCCACTACCATTACCTCTTTTCCATATCGGGCTGCCATATCCTTCAGGTTATTCCCCAGGTCGTTAATGGAAAGGGTATAATCAGGGTTCCCTTTTAACCAGTATGGATAATAGGACAGCCCTATGACGTCGTATTTTGCCTGATGCGCAGTAGCACTATCAAACCAATTTCTAAAACGTGCACCGTTATTTCCCTGGTCAACGTGAAGGATTACTTTCGAGTGTGGCGACACAGCTTTGATGGCATCGTACCCTTTATTAATTATAGCAGCCAATTGGTTCCAGTTTGAGGTGCGGCCTTCGGGGTAAATCATTCCACCCGGTGTTTCATTTCCTACCTGCACCCATTCGGGGTATACGCCACTTATTTTTAGTGCATTCATTACATCTGCAGTGTAGGTGTAAACGTCGTTGAGTAATTGAGAAAAGCTGTGCCCCTCCCACGCAGCAGGTTTCTTCTGCTTAGCAGGATCTGACCAGCTATCGCTGTAATGAAAGTCTAATAGTATTCTCATGCCCATTTTCTGTGCCCGCAACGCCATTGCCACCGTCTCGTCTTTACTGCAATGACCGCTTCTTTTGTCATTAGATGGATTTACAAAGGTTCTTAGCCTGATCGTATTTATGCCTAGATCCTTAAGAATTTTTAGGCAGTCTTCTTCAATGCCCTTTTGATTATAGAATTTAAAGCCTGACGCCTCCATTTGTGGTAGCCAGCTTACATCAGCTCCTTTTGCAAATTCCGTATTTGAACTTTTTTTTGCCAAATGAGGCGTTTCACACGCAGACAAAAGGCCAATAGCGGATATTACCAGCACAAAAACCTTCAACAATTGTATTTGCTTGATCATATTTATTTTACTATTTACTTGATATTTAATAACAGAAACAACAGTACCAGTTAGTCAATAACATTAACGGCAAAAGTAAATTAATCACTACCTAAAAGCTCAATCTGTAACCGACATCATCATGAATCACTGCCGCAATTTCTCAACAACTTAGTGCTTTTTACCTGATTAAAATCCGTGTGCTTTTCACTACCTTACTTGCAAAAATTAATTATGCCCGAAAGCAGAAACAGACAAAAACACCATCAGCATGTTCATCATCAAACTGGCCCCCACACCCAGCAGTCATCGCCAAAAAATAAACGCACAGCAGCATCTGTAGTAGCAATTATTGCTGGTATACTTGGATTGGCGGTCGCTTATTTTACTCAGGGAGCAGATGTGTTCTGGCTAATTGCAGGCACTTTAATCGGCGTTCTGCTTGGATACATCGTTGGGAGAAGTATGGATAGAAGTATCGCTAAAAAATAGTTTTCCAGTCTTGCCAAAAAGATCCTACGACAACTGCTAACAGTTGTTTTGCAAGGCTATGGCAGTTATGGAATAGCCGCAAGCAAGATCTTCTACCTTTAACACTTATGCATCTTCCAGACTGAATTAAGGATGCAAGAAGTGTATGATACCGTTATTAAAATGACTTACCCAGATTCAGTAACAATACACCTGATACTATTGAGAATTAAGCATTAAAAAAGTTTTTCCGATAGTTTGTTAAACCTTTCTTAACTGCTCTAAATTGGCGCTTTGTTTGTATTCTAGCACACATTGAAGAACATTTCAATTAAAACTACAAACATGAAACATACTATACTTTCAATTGCTATAGTTGCAGTTTTTGCCGCATGCAGCAGTAAGAAACCTGTTGACCAAACAACCGTTACTCCGGCTATCAATAGTGCTGATACAATAGGGTTAAGTGATTACAAAGAGTGGAAAGAAACGCAGGAAGCGCAGAATAGACAAACCTACACCAGCCCCGGCGTAAATGAAACTACACCGCCGCCGGTAGCTGAAACTGCACCTCAGCCGGAAGCTAAACCTAAAACAGTTATTATCTACAGAGATGCACCGGTAAGAACATCGCACACAGCAAGAGCATCACGTACTGAGAGTCATCCTATATACAGGGAACCAACACCACAACCTGAAACTACCCCCGTTGCTAAATCACCAGTTCCTGAAACGTCCACCTCAAAAAGAGAACCTTACGGACGTGGAACAACTGGTACAGGCACAACCGGCACAGAAGGTACTGCAGGCAGTGGAACGTCGACCTCTAATGGAAATGGAGACGTTGCTACAAGTACAGGTTCTGCCCCGGCAGAAACACCAGCCAAAAAAGATGGTGGCTGGAGTAAAGCAGCGAAAGATGGCGCAATAGGAGGTGCATCCGGTGCAGTACTTGGAGCAATTTTTAGTAAAAACAAGACAAAAGGTGCTGTTATTGGTGGCGTTATTGGAGCCGCAGGCGGTTATATTTTTGGCAAAAACAAGGACAAAAAAGAGGCAAAAATTTCAAAAGATACAAGTTACTAAAAAGGCAATATTTTTAAGAGCAGGAGCATAATTAAGTTTATGCTCCTGTTTTTTTATGTGCTATCCATAGGTACAGTTGACCTTGTTCAAAAATTCCTGCACCTTTTAAACGTCCATTAATTGTGCTGGTATAAAAACAAAAATCGTTTGCTTTATTCTTTGAATTCTATTGATCAGTTTCCGGGTTATAACATGACCACATTTTCAACTGATCCTTGGAAGGTTGAAGAAGGCGCACTGGCAACTCAAACGGGGGTTCCTAATCTTGATCTTGTTACCAAAGAGGCATACAAAGATTTTGAACTTGAAAACGATGTGGAAGTATCTCAGTAGCAAGAGACATAAAAAACATAGGGCACGATGGTAATGTTTGCATTGTTGTAAAATATTTGTTGATATATTTATAACGGTCAAATTTTTAAGTTCAAGATTACTTGCGAACGAACTGCCACTATGATTAAGATAAACACCGACTTAAAAGCTGCTGATCTTATCAACAAGCTCACGAGATTTTGGCAACTTTCCGCCGAAAAGATCTGGATGATTGAAAAGAACTACGACCTGGCTAAAGGCTCCCCTGTTTTTACAATCAACGGCAATTATACTACACGTGGATGGACCGAATGGACCCAAGGCTTTCAGTATGGTTCTGCCATTTTTCAATACGATGCTACAGGAGATGACTCATTGCTGCAGCATGCCAAACGGAAAGTAGTAGATGAAATGGCATCGCACATTAGTCATACCGGGGTGCATGATCATGGGTTTAATAATGTGAGTACTTATGGTAATTTATTGCGCCTGGTAAAAGAAGGCAAAATAGCTTTT
>JALYZZ010000617.1 GCA_030948675.1 Bacteroidota bacterium
TCGTAATACTGTTAGCGGCGGGTTGTAAGAATAAGAAAAAATCGGTTGGCAATAGTCATGTAGAAGCAGATGAATTCTTCAATGCGTATAGTAATTTAAAGCTGCCTTTCTCTATCGCAGATACAAACATCAGGTCGATTGCAGACACCAATACTATTAGTTACACCGTTTTTACACAATTTATTCCTGACAGCATTTTTAATAAACCTTTTGACAAGAACAGGAAGTTTACGATACAACCTGTGGGCAAGCACGAAGAAAAGGGTAAGGAAACGTACTTTGTCACGCTGGTTACCTCAAAAGATAACGCCGCCGTTTACCTGTCTATATATGATAAAAACAAATTTACAGCCTGCATGCCGCTGGTAGTTGAAGACAACGATGAAAAAGTAACTACGGCCACAATCGATCCAAAACTATCTATTGTTATCAATAAGGAATGGATTATTAAAGATGACTTATATTACAACAGAATGATCTATGCGTATAATAATGTCGGCATTTTTACAACAGTACTTTCTGAAACAAACGAAGACCGAAGAGCAGAAAAAACGGTGGCAAATCCATTAGATACCTTTCCTAAAAAATACAAGTTTAGCGGCGATTATTTAAAAGGCAATAAAAACATGGTGTCGGTAAGAGATGGTAAGAAGCCCAACGAATACCTCTTCTTTGTATACTTTGAAAATGGCAGTGACAACGAACCATGTGGCGGTGAACTTAGAGGTATGATGAAAATGGTGTCAGAGAAGGCAGGTGTTTATCAATCTGGCAGCGACCCTTGTAAACTTGACTTTAGCTTTACTACAAATACCATTACCGTAAAGGAAACCGGCAGTTGCGGCAACTACCGCGGCATAAAGTGTTTCTTTAACGACACCTACACAAAAAAGAAGGAAGTAAAAACTTCAACAAAGAAAAAATAATAACATCCTCTTATCAGCATTTTTTCTAGTGCTTTTGACACTACAGGATGCCGGCCTCAAATTTTTCATTTCTGTATAACCATTCTGATGCAATAATAGTAAGGGGCTGCAACGTTATGGTAAGTACCAAAAAAGCTTTTAAAATAATTCCTGCTATATTGCAGACTTTTTAAGCAAAAAATAATCATGAATTTTAGAAATTACTCAGTTCCATACCAGGTTGATGACCGCTATTCTAAGCGGGTCGCTTACTTCTCAATGGAATTTGCTATTCATCAGCCTTTAAAAATATATAGTGGTGGTCTTGGTTTTTTGTCAGGCTCACATTTACGCAGTGCTTATGAATTGCGTCAAAATTTAATTGGTGTTGGTATCTTATGGAAATATGGTTACTACGACCAGGCCCGCAACCAGGATCAAAGCCTGCAGGTAACCTGGATGGAAAAAATGTACAGCTACCTTGAAGATACAGGTATTAAATACCAGATTTTAATACATGACTCACCTGTTTGGGTAAAAGCCTTTTACCTGCCTCCTACCGTTTTCAACAGCGCTCCACTGTTTTTATTATCAACCGAACTTCCTGAAAATGACTATATCTCGCAAACCATTTGTCATAGGTTGTACGATGCCAACGTTTCTACCAAGCTTGCTCAATTCATTTTGTTGGGTGTTGGAGGCGCAAAATTGGTTGATGAATTAAACTATAATCCCGATAAATACCATTTAAATGAGGCGCACGGTGTCTCTGCAGCTTTTTACCTTCTCAATAAATTTAAGAGCCTCGAACAGGTAAAGGAGCACCTTGTTTTTACCACTCATACGCCGGAAGAAGCGGGTAACGAGAAACATGACATGTACCTGTGCCATAGTATGAGCTATTTCTGCGGACTCAGTCTCGACGAGGTAAGAAAAGTAACAGGCATTGAAGGGGATGTATTTAATCATTCACTTGCTGCTTTGCGTTTTGCAAAAATTGCCAACGGAGTGTCGCAATTACACGGTCATGTTAGCCGTGAGATGTGGAAGAGTTACGACAATATTTGCCCTATTGTCTCCATCACCAACGCACAAAACTACCTGTATTGGGCCGACAAGCAGTTGTATAATTACATGGAACAAGGCAACGATGTGCTTTTTGATGACCGTAAAAAATACCTGAAGAAAAGGGCATTTGAAATAGTTGCTGACCAAACAGGAAAAATATTTGATCCAAACGTGCTAACTATTGTTTGGGCCAGAAGATTTGCCGGTTATAAAAGAGCGGAACTGATAACAAGGGATATAGAACGTTTTAGAAAATTAATGTCTGACACAAAGTACCCGGTACAAATTATCTGGGCTGGTAAACCATACCCGTTAGATTACCCTGCTATTTCAGATTTTAATCACCTCATTCATATGAGCAAAGATTTTAAAAATGTATCTGTATTGATTGGATACGAGCTAGCATTAAGCAAGCGTTTAAAGCAAGGAGCGGACATCTGGTTAAATAACCCCAGAGTGCCGAGAGAAGCATCAGGAACAAGTGGCATGACTGCCTGTATGAATGGAGCTGTAAACTTTAGTACGGATGATGGATGGATACCTGAATTTATAAATCATGGTAATAATGGCTTTGTAGTACCGCAGGCTGATTACGAAAATATGCATGTGCAGGAGCAGGATGAACATGATTTGAATCATTTGTATAGAATACTGGAAGACGAAATTTTGCCGGTCTATTATGAAAATAAAGATACCTGGAGGCAAATTATTAAAAATGGTATGCGTGATGTACGCTTTCAATTTGAGAGCAACCGCATGGCCAATGAATATTATGAGATGATCTACAATTATTAGTGTTATCCAAAAAGCAATAAGGAAGGTTCGCCGTAAGGTGAGCCTTTTTTATTTCAATCAACATCTGCCGCCACCTTGAAGAAAAATGATACGTTCAAAAAGTCGTAGGGGTTATACTACAACTAATAATAAGAATATGAAGGGGAATGTAAAACACAGCGTTTGTCGTAACACTTTTTCATTCCTTTTTTATAAAACATTCAACAGTAAAAAATGATAACAACAAAAAAGGGCCAGGATAGAAATCCAGCCCAATTTTAATCCAATATTCTATGAAAAACCACTTATATAGATGATGGGAGGAATTGAATTGTTGCAACGGTTAGTAAAAGTTTTTTTTGTTACAGCTTGTAAATGAATAAGTTGAAACATTGGGAGTACCACGGCGGAAAGTAGAATGCAAAAAAGGGCCAGGATAGAAATCCAGCCCCGTTTTTATCCAATATTCTATGAAAAACCACTTGTATAGATGTTTAGGGAAAGTGCTTTGTTGCAGCAGCCGTTAAAAAAAGTTTTTAGTAACCGAAGTAAATGAATAAGTTAAAACAACATCAGTAGCTTGGGTGGCGGTGAAATGCAAAAAGGGGCCAGGATAGAAATCCAGCCCCGTTTTAATCCAATATTCTATGAAAAACCACTTATATAGAAGGGCGCAGCAGACATTTGGTTGCAAGTGACATACAGATCAAAATAAAAACGTGCAGTCCATTAGCCACATCCGAAAACATTTGCCTGACACTTGTTGTTTCTTACACATCATCCAGTTACTACTGAATCATTAGCCCTTTAAATGCCCTGTTATAGCGATAGAGAATGGATGTATTTTCACTAAAAATATTTTGATGACAAATAAAATTCTAGTGGTTGTCAGTGGCGCAAGCGGCGCTGTTTATCCAAAACTTCTGATTGATAAACTTCTAAAAATAAAGGATCAATGGCAAGAGTTGAGCCTGGTAATGAGCACCAATTCGAAACAAATCTGGAAAAGTGAGTTAGGCAATGAAGACTATAAAGATTTACCTGTAAAGTTTTTTGAGAAAAATGACTTTAATGCACCTTTTGCTTCCGGGTCGGCTAAATACAATATTATGATCGTATCGCCTTGCAGCATGGGTACTTTGGCTCGCATTGCAACCGGCATAAGTAACGATCTTGTAACGCGTGCTGCAGATGTAATTTTAAAGGAAAGAAGAAGGCTTGTGCTAATGCTTCGTGAAACTCCTTACAGCCTTATCCATATAAAAAACATGGAGGCAATAACCCTGGCTGGTGGTATTATTTGTCCAGCTACGCCCTCGTTTTACAGCAATCCAACAACAATTGAAGAAGCGGCAATGACGGTGGTTGACCGAATGATCGACCTGGCAGGATTAGATGTTTCTGCATTTAGATGGGGAAGCTAGTGGGTTTCTGCATGGGTTGTCGAAAGTTGATTACGGGCTATTTGAATTTAATGATCAATGAAAAATGTGCACGCTTGATAATCAATGTTGATACCGGATCTAGAACAATCCAAACAACTGTGCATCTACCTTATTGATAATTTCGCCCATGTCTTCCATGTTTTCAGCAAACTTATTCTTGTCAACGTTAATGATCAGCAAAGGGCCTTCGCGGTAAGCGTCGATCCATTTGTTGTAATATTCGTTTAGCTTCTTCAGGTAGTCGAGGCGAATGTTTTCCTCATACTCCCGTCCCCTTTTTTGAATTTGACCAACGAGTGTTGGAACTGATGCCTGCAGGTAAATCAATAAATCGGGCGGCTTTACCATTGACTTCAAGGTTTGGAAAAATTGATAATAGTTATCAAAGTCGCGGTTACT
>JALYZZ010000626.1 GCA_030948675.1 Bacteroidota bacterium
TTATCATATAAAAAATCAAACTTACCAGTGGTTAGGTAGTTTTTAAATTGAGCAGGATTATAAGCTTCTCCAATAAAAATAATTTTTGGATTGATTTGCTTTACCTGGGGAATAACCCAGCTCCAAAATTCTACAGGAACCATCTCTGCAACATCGCATCTAAAACCATCTACTTTTTTCTTTGCCCAAAACGAAAGTATATTCAACATCTTGGTCCAAACAGGCGGAAGAGGAGTAAAATAATTTTTTTTGCCACCCTGATAATCTACCCCATAATTGAGCTTGATTGTCTCAAACCAGTCATTAATTTCCGGCTTTGCAGTAAATACATCGTTACCCGTGGCTTTAGCTGGGTTTTCATCAAATTTTCCATCTTTTAAAGGATGATGAAAGTTTGGTCCACCGGCATCTACGCCATAAGGAACAACAAAACGCTGAGACGGGATGTAATAAAAATCATTTGTGGGAGAAAATGCTTTTGTTTTATCGTCATCTTCTCCAAAATCTTTTACCCCGGCAGGTCTTACATCCGAATTAGAGGTTCGCGCTACGTGATTGGGTACAAAATCCATAATCACCTTCAGCCCGTTCGCGTGCGTTCGGCCAATTAAGGCCTCATATTCAGCCATCCTGTTTTTTACGTTCACTGCCAAATCCGGATCTACGTCGTAATAATCTTTTACCGCGTATGGAGAACCAGCTTTTCCTTTTACAACATCAGGATCGTCGTATTTGATACCGAATGCAGTATAGTCAGTCATGGTAGCATGCTCAATAACACCGGTGTACCAAACATGCGATACACCTAGCTTTTTAAGTTCGGCAAGCGCCCGGTCAGTGATGTCATTAAACTTTCCAACTCCGTTTTCGTCTTTTGAACCGTAGTATTTGTTAGAGGTATTCTTATTTCCAAACAGACGAACGAGCATTTGATAAATGATAAGTTTATTATCAGTTACCGTTTCATTAGTAGTATAATCTGAGGTCATTTTAATTGAAGGAATTTTTTGAGACTTTGCACTTGTAGTAAGTACAGCAAATAGCGCAAGTACTCCTGCCAATTTCCATTTTTTGTATAACATAATTACCTTATTAATTTGAACAACAGAAAAAAGTCTGAAAAAGTTGCCAATAGTAGACCCGCACCACTTCTCCCCGCAGATCCAAAATCAAATATTGCAGCAGAATTGAGTTTACTAAAATTAATTATTTCGACAGGAGAATCCTTAATGAATTATTTAATTTGAAGAATTGAATTAAGTGAGAATGAAAAGGATTTAAACGGAGGCTTTTTGAAGAGAACTTTTAGACACAGCAACTTGGCCAAACAAATAGAAATAATAGAAAATTTAACTATAAAAAAAATGGCCTCTCCGTGGAAACGGAGCGGCCTCTAACGATTGCTTGCCATATGAAAATCTTCGAATACTTTATATTTGCGCTGACTAACACAGCTTAGTTTCTTCACAACAAGAAAAAGATGGTTTTCTATGTGTTTGTGATACAAATGTAGGTCGTAAAAACACAAGGTATAAAACAACTTATGTAGCTTTTTATTATCGCAAGACGGTTAATAAAATTGTTAAAACCCTTACTGGTACTATGTTTCACTTTAATTTTTAAATGATGCCCAATAGATATTTTGACATATTATTCCAACTTATTCATTCACTTGAAAAGTCTGAAAAAAGAAATTTCAAGCTTTATATTAAAAGAAGTTCAGCCAAAGAAGACCTAAAAATCATTCAACTATTCGATGCGCTTGATAAACTACATGAATACGATGAAAAATTACTTTTGAAAAGATTGCCGTCAGTAGAAAAACCGCAATTATCCAACTTAAAAACACATTTATATAAGCAGGTACTGGCCAGCCTAAGACTGTTGAAGACAAGTGAGAATATAGATCTGCAATTGCATGAACAATTAGACTATGCGCGTATTTTATATAACAAAGGGCTCTACCTGCAAAGCTTGAAAATTTTAGAACGGCTAAAAGAGCTTGCTCGCTCTTACAACCAGGATAGCTTTTTAATACAGGTAATCTCTTTAGAAAAAAAAATAGAGACTCTGCATATTACGCGCAGCATGCAAGACCGTGCAGACAGATTAACGGCCGAAGCAAATGAAATAAATGATCGAAGAAGGATTATTACGCAGCTTTCTAATCTGGCGTTGCAATTGTATAGCTGGTACATTAAAAACGGGCACGCGCGAAATGAAGAGGATGAGACGGATGTAAAAAAATTTTTCACAGAAAATCTTCCACCAAATGCACACCATCTTACCGGCTTTTACGAACAGCTTTATTTGTACCAGAGCTATTGTTGGTTTGCTTTCATCAGACAGGATTTTCTTATGTATTATCGCTATACACAAAAATGGGTAGACCTTTTTAAGCAGCAGGAGTTTATGATAAATGTAGAAACGGGCCATTATATAAAAGGCATGCACAACCTTTTAAACGCCCATTTCGATTTGCGTAACTTCAAAACGTTTGATGCAGTGTTGCAAGAGTTTGAACATTTTGCCGCATCAAACAGTGCTATGCAACACGATAATTTTAGAATACAAACTTTTGTTTACATATACAGTTCTAAAATCAACCAGCATTTTATGCTGGGTACTTTCAACGAAGGTCTCTCTCTTGTACCCTACATCGAAGAAAAGCTGCGTGAATACAGCTTGTTTATCGACAGCCATCGTGTGCTTGTGCTTAATTACAAAATCGCTACGCTTTACTTTGGCAATGGCGACTTTAGTACTTCCATCGATTACCTTCAAAAGATTATTAATAACCAGGCTGATTTAAGAAACGACCTGCAATGTTATGCCAGGCTGGTACACCTAATGGCACATTTCGAACTAGGAAATTTTGACATCATAGAGTACCTGATAAAATCAGTGGTGAGGTTTATGGCAAAAATGCAAAACCTGACTGTTATAGAAGAAGAAATGTTTAAGTTTCTTAGAAGCACTTTTCACATATCGAGAAAAAAACTGCAGCCTGAGTTTGTAAAGTTTCTCGAAAAGATAAAACAGTATGAGAAAAGCCGTTTCGAGACCCGTTCCTTTGCTTACCTGGATATAATATCATGGGTGGAAAGTAAGGTTTACGGAAAAACAATGAGCGAGATTATTAAAGAAAAACACGAGAAAAACAGAAGAAAATCGGCCCAAAAAATTAACATGACTGCCATTGACGCTTAATACCATTTCTTGTCGGGCATGATAATGTAAATTGAGCCGACATCTAGTTAGGATTTAAAAGCACTATTAATTGATTTTCTAAAAGAAATTTTAAAAGCAGGATAGGGAACCAAAAAAATAAGACGTGGATGGGTTCGTAATCATATTTATCCTAATTTTATCACTCACCAAAGAAAAGGAGGTATTCATGCAATCTACAGATAAATCATGGAAACCTTCGGTTGGTATCGCCTAACCGGGTTTCTCCATTAAAATAATCTGCTGACGCACAAGAAGCGTTGGGGCCGCTGAGAAATTCTTAGCGGCTTTTTTTTGCCGCATTTCAGCCTCCGCCTCTCCTGTTTCCTACAGCTTGTGTATTAACCTTTTTTACTATTCACGCAAAGATTAATCAATCGATGAATAGGGACATTCACAGATACAATTGTACGGCGAAGTTTTGCCCACTGATAGCAGAAGCTTTTCTATTCTGTTCCCATTCCACAAATTCCCCAACGGCAAGGCTTAAAAAATTGACCGGGCAGAATAAAAAAATCTAACTGTTTGATTAAGCAGGTGTTATTGTTTT
>JALYZZ010000630.1 GCA_030948675.1 Bacteroidota bacterium
TCCCAACCTTTTCATCGCATCAGCAAGGTTATTGCCGCTTACATCAAGACCGGCGGTAATATTCTTCTTCGCATAAATTGCGTTGGCTTCTTTGATTGATATTTTCAGTACTGATATGCTGCCCGAAGACGATTACCGCCTGAACAAGAATACAGCTTTTGAAGACTACGACACCTACCAATCCAAGATCAGGTCAGGCTTTCATCAGCAGTTGTTGAGCAATATGCTGCATTTAAACAATGGGTTCTCCCCATATCAGGCAGCAAAGGGCAGAGGTGATGTTAGCTTTAGTGAGATAGCGCAGTTTGCCGGCATAGATGCAACCGACTGGAGCTGGGGGGCGCTCATTTTTGATATGAATAATGATGGGTGGAAAGATATTATGGTATGCAACGGCATGTACCTGGATGTAACGGACCAGGATTATATTGCTTATGCAGCCGACCAGGATAGTAAACGCATTTTTCAGGAAAGCAGGAGCAACAACAGCAGTAAAAAGTATAAGATGCTCAGAGAAATGCTGGTGTCTCAACCTATTCCTAACTATGCATTTGTTAATCAAAAAGGTTTAAAGTTTAGGAATTCGGCCTATGACATGGGACTTGCACAACCCGGTTTTAGCAACGGTGCTGCCTATGCAGACCTTGACAACGACGGCGACCTTGATTTGATAATAAACAACTTAAACGACCAATGCTTTGTTTATAAAAACACCATCTGTGAGAAAGAACATAAAAACTTTTTACGCGTACAGTTGAAAGGCGAAGGACAAAATAAATTTGGTATTGGTGCATCAGTAACAATTTATTCAAGAGGAGAACAGCAAAGCATTCAAAACTTTCCTACCCGTGGTTTTCAATCCTGTGTAGAGACTATGTTGACTTTTGGACTTGATTCTACCATGTCCGTTGATTCATTAAAAGTATTGTGGCCAAATAACAGGTTAGAAATCATAAAAAACATTAAGGCTAACGAAACACTCACCATTCTTCAAAAAAATGCGCAACTGAATTTCAATATCCCATCTCCTGTTGCAAATACGCTGTTTGAAGATGTAACGGCCAACATCATTTCCGGTAATATTCGTAATGAAGAAAATAGTTTTGTTGATTTTGACCTGCAACGATTAATGCCGCATTTTCTTTCGACTGAAGGGCCAAAGCTTTCAGTGGCAGATATCAATGGCGATGGACGCGAAGATTTTTTTATAGGTTCTGCCAAACACGATACGTCAAAAATATTTATACAAACCCTTTCAGGGAAATTTGTACCGATGGCCCCGCAAGCGGCTTTTATAAATGATGCAGGATACGAGGATGCAGGCTCCTGTTTTACGGATATAGATAAAGATGGTGACGAGGATTTGATTGTATGCAGCGGGGGCAACCTCGAGCAAGATGAGTCTGAATTCTTACAGGTAAGGTTATATCTGAATGATGGCAAAGGAATTTTTTTACGGGAAAAAACAAGAATACCTGATATCCGGGTGAATGCTTCCTGTATAAAAGCCTGTGACTATGATGGCGATGGAGACGAAGATATTTTTATTGGTGGCAGAAGTGTTCCTCTTGTGTACGGCGCAGTTCCCGAAAGCTTTATTCTTCGAAACGATAACGGTTCATTTACAAATGTTTCAAAACAGATAGCTCCCGGTATTGAAAAGGCAGGCATGGTGACCGATGCTGCATGGGAGGATATTGACGGGGATGGGCGTAAAGAACTGCTGGTAGTAGGTGAATGGATGCCTGTGACAATATTTAGATACGATGCCCTTAAAAAGCAATTTACCGCCACTTCAATAAATAACTCTTCCGGATGGTGGAACTGCATAAAAGCGGCGGACATAGATGGTGATGGGGACATCGATTTTGTTGCTGGTAACCTCGGATTAAATTCAAAAATAAAAGGAGACAGCGTCCATCCTGCTAGAATGTATGTAAGTGACTTCGATAACAATGGCCGAAAGGAGTGCGTAGTGTCTTTATTCAAAAAAGATGGCAAAGAATATCCATACTATATGCGACCTGATATAACCGGGCAACTTCCCATCTTGAAAAAACAATTTCTCACCTATGCTTCCTATGCCGGTAAAACCCTCAAGCCTGCATAATGATCCGTTATTTGAGGTGATACTTGCTTTTATAAGCTTGTTCGCACTCCAATTTAATGATACTTCAAATCCACCCCTTGCCCGTAAGCCTGAAACAAAACCTTGTGACCAGAATGAGGGCAAAGCCGGTAACAGATTCACTATTCCTGCATGGCTTTGCAACAGCATCTCTGTTATAACTGCGGTAGATCCATAAGTCCCGTCTAACTGAAAAGTCGAGCCAAAAAAGTTTGGCTTCATCCCGTACTTTAATTGGTATTGATGATGCTTATACGCCTCTTCTGCATCACCTAACCTTAAATACATCATACTGATCCAGACGCTCTGCCAGCCACCAAAACTTTTACCACCTAAATAACTTCCATAACTTTTATACCTGTTTTTTGCTTCTTCAACAGCAGCATTAGGATTTCCTGCTAACCTTCTTTCCAGGGTTTTGCGTGCAGCTTCAAACAGGATCGGTGTGTTTACCGTAATTTGGTTTGCAGGAAATAGTCCATATAAATGAGATATGTGCCGATGCCCTATTTCAGGCTCTTTATAATCTTCTACCCATTCCTGTATCCCTCCTGTTCTTTGGCTTATTTTAATTGGGGCAATTTTAGCTAATGCTGCCTCTAGTTCATCTTTAAAGGCCGGATCGAATGATTGCCCGTTTTCACTCAATTCTTTAATGGCTTGTAAACAATTTGTAAATAGCTCGGTGCATATTTCCATGTCCATGGTAGCGCCGTAGGTAAACTGAAACTGTGTTCCATCCTCTTTCTCGAAAGCATTTTCGGGTGAGTGAGACGGGTTGGTAACTAACTTACCAGCATTGGGTAAGCCGGCAGGTATTGGCTTTAAAAAGTCAAGATAAAACTGCGCTGCTCCCTTCATTAAAGGATAGGCCCTGTTTTTAAGAAAGATTTTATCCTGCGAAAAAAGATAGTGGTCGTAAGGATGATGGGCCAGCCATCCGCCACCCATCGGCCACACACCCACAACGCCATCTGCCGGGGCTGTTCTCCAAAATACATCTGTAAGATGATGTACCACCCATCCCCGTGCATTATACATCACCTTTGCAGTATGTTGGCCGTACCTGGCAAGCGAGTCCATCAGTGCAAACAGAGGCATAGCACACTCCTGCAAATTGGCCGCTTCCGCAGCCATATAATTCATTTGCAGATTGATGTTGGTATGATAA
>JALYZZ010000692.1 GCA_030948675.1 Bacteroidota bacterium
GTACAATTCAACTGCACTGATTATATCGCTGTATCTAATCTGTCTTCCAAATTCTTCAATTTAATTATTACTGATCGCTTTCTGTATTATTCTCTTCGGGTGACGGATCTTTTAAATAGCTCTCTACCCTGTTTTTAGTGCTATTCACCGGTATACCACGCTCCTGCGCATCTTCCCATTCGCCACTCTGTTCACTTATACCTTCTTTGATATCAACAACACCCTGCTCTACTTTCTGACCAATATCACTTGTGTTACTAGGATCTACGGGAGCTTGGTTTTTTCCCGGGTTGTTCGGGTTTGTACGGTTAGGATCTACACCGCTGATTTCTTCGGCCATGCTAAGTTATACATTAAGATTAATAATAATATTTTACTCATTCAAATTTACTAATTCTACTACTTTGCCTTCACCATTTATTAAATCGTCAATTTCAGCAGGAGTTTCTGAAACTTCTAGTCCAAACTTTTCGGTAAAGAAGAGCTCGGTAACTACCAAACCCTTGTCGTCGTGTTTCGCGTAGTAATATAATATTTGATTTGCATTTACATGAACTGTTGTTCCCGCGAGGTTTAATTTTATAATCACTGGTTTCATTTTCATTATTTTAAAAGGTGTATAAAATAATCAGGCCACAAATTAGTAATCAACAAATGATAAACTAGCGTAACTAATTTAAGGTGAGTGACTTATTATTAAAGAACTTTCCCTTGCGACTACCAATTCTTATGCTGCTGCCGCTTTTTTTTAATTTAAACCTTATTGTTAATCATCACTCGATCGCATATTTTTCAATTATCTTTGGAAGACACGATTTATCGCGAGTATTTTTTAATATAATTATTATTTAAAATTTTGACTTTTAAAGATTTTGGTTTTGATGAAAGGTTGCTAGAAGGAATTGACTCAACAGGGTACGAAACGGCTACACCTGTACAAGAGCAGGTAATTCCACTGATATTGCAAGGAAAGGATTTGATTGCATCGGCCCAAACGGGTACGGGCAAAACTGCTGCATTCCTTTTGCCTATTATTCATAAAATCATTAATTCTCCGGATACCGATCACATTAATGCGCTTATTGTTGTACCTACCCGCGAACTAGCTGTTCAAATCGCGCAAAACCTTGAGGGCTTATCGTACTTTACTTCTATCAGTTCCCTTGCAGTGTATGGCGGAGGTGACGGTGCTTCTTTTGTTCAGGAAAGGCAGGCGTTGTCAAGAGGTGCGGAAATTGTTATTTGTACTCCCGGGCGGCTGATTGGGCATCTAAACATGGGCTACGTAAAGCTGAAACATTTGCAATATCTGATTTTAGATGAGGCTGACCGTATGCTTGATATGGGTTTCAATGATGATATTATGAAGATAATCTCATTTTTACCTACCAACCGACAGACGTTGCTCTTCTCGGCCACTATGCCGGCTAAAATTAGAGAACTGGCTAAAAAAATCCTTAAGAACCCCGAAGAAGTAACTATTTCACTATCAAAACCACCGGAAAAAATAAAACAGGAGGCTTTTGTTGTTTACGATATACAAAAGCCTTCGTTAATAAAATACCTTTTAAAACTACAGGAATACAATACTGTTCTTATTTTTTGTTCTAAAAAGCATACTGTTAAAGATTTAACAAACCAGCTGAAGAGGTCAGGCTTTTCTGCTGACGAAATACATTCTGACTTAGAACAAGGAATGCGTGAGCAGGTACTGGCTTCATTTATAAATAAAAGACTAAGAATATTGGTAGCGACAGATATTCTATCTCGAGGAATACATATCGATAATATTGACCTCGTGATTAATTATGATGTGCCGCACGATGGAGAAGATTACGTACATAGAATTGGGCGTACTGCGCGTGCAGAAACTAATGGCACAGCTTTTACTTTAATCAATGAGAAGGAACAAAAGAAGTTTGCAGCAATTGAAACCCTTATTGGAAAAACGATCACAAAAGCACCGGTTCCGGAAAAATTTGGAGAAACGCCCACATACAACCCAATGCATACCAGGTCTAAACATAAAAGATATAATGGAAAAAATAAAAGCCCTTAATTAAGCGCTTTTATTTTTGTGCAGCCTTCTTATTTTAGATCCATACAATTTAATTGTTACAACATCTTTTTTTAATCAAAGTTGGTTTCGTTTGGCATCCAATGAGCTTGACGGTTATCGGCCCATATAGACCATTAAAATCTGAACGTCACTCGGATTTACTCCACTTATCCTGCTGGCCTGTCCAAGCGTTCTAGGTCGAATTTTATTAAACTTTTGTCTTGCCTCATTAGAAAGGGATTGAATGTTTTCGTAGTTAAAAGTCTCAGGAATAATCAACTCTTCCAATTGACTCATTCTCTCAACCAAGTCCTTTTCTTTATTAATGTATGTATCATACTTAACCTGAATTTCTGCTTGTTCTAACGCATCATTTGAGAAATCAGCCAACAATATATGAAGCTTTTCAGATGACTTAGTCATTTCCTTAAGAGCCGCATTTGGGCGAAGTATTAATTGAGACAATTTTTGTTTTTGTACCAGGGGAGCGGAATTAATTTGTGAGAGATAGGCTTTTATTTCTTCCGGTTCTACCGTGTAATCCTTCATTAAACCTTTAACCTTTTCCACCGCTTCTTTTTTAGCTTTCACTTTCTCCATTCGCTCTTGAGACGCTAATCCTAATCGAAAACTTAACTCGGTCAACCTCAAATCTGCATTGTCTTGCCTTAAAAGTGTTCTATATTCTGCCCTACTGGTAAACATTCGGTACGGTTCCTCAGTTCCCTTACTAATTAAATCGTCAATCAAGACGCCAATATAAGCTTCACTTCTTTTTAAAACGAACGCATCTAACTCAAATGCTTTTTGATGCGCATTTATTCCAGCCATCAATCCCTGGCAAGCAGCTTCTTCGTACCCGGTGGTACCGTTTATCTGTCCTGCAAAAAACAGGTTTTTTATTCTTTTTGTTTCTAAGGAGTAGGTAAGCTGCGTTGGTGGGAAAAAATCATATTCAATCGCGTATCGTGGTCTAAACATTTTACATCTTTCAAATCCCGGGACCATTCTTAACGCTTCAAACTGTACTTCTTCAGGTAAAGAGGTAGAAAATCCGTTAACATAGATTTCCACAGTATTAAATCCTTCAGGTTCAACAAATAGTTGATGCCGGTCACGATCAGCAAAACGATTAATCTTGTCTTCGATACTTGGACAATACCTGGGACCGACCCCTTCTATTCTACCTGAATACATTGGACTACGATCAAAGCCTGTTTTTAAAATATCATGGACCTGTTGACTCGTATACGTAATGTAACAGCTTCTCTGTTCCTGATATCCAATTTTTTTTATATCCAGGTAAGAAAAGCCCACTATTTCATCATCACCTTTTTGCTCTTCCATCCGGGAATAGTCAAGACTTCTTCCATCAACTCTGGGTGGAGTGCCTGTTTTCAACCTGTCGCTTTCAAATCCCAATTCTACTAATTGTTCTGTAATACCTGTAGAAGCTTTTTCGCCCATCCTTCCGCCACCGAACCGTTTTTCGCCGATATGAATAACCCCATTTAAAAATGTTCCACTTGTAACTACGACTGACTCCGCGAAGATTCGATGCCCCAATCCCGTTACTACCCCACACGCCTTTCCGTTATTAACAATAATTGAAACAACATTATCTTGAAAAAAATCTACATTAGTAGTGTTTTCCAACATTTCACGCCACTTCAAATGAAACAACATTCTGTCACTCTGAGCTCTCGGGCTCCACATGGCGGGACCTTTACTTCTATTAAGCATTCTGAACTGAATTAAACTAGAATCCGTCACGATTCCACTATAACCTCCCAAAGCATCTATTTCGCGTACAATCTGCCCTTTAGCAATGCCGCCCATTGCAGGATTACAGCTCATTTGGGCAATGGTTTGCATATTCATTGTCACTAAAAGAACTTTACTACCCAAATTAGCCGCAGATGCTGCCGCTTCACATCCGGCATGACCAGCTCCTACTACTATCACATTGTATTTGTCAAACATTTTAAAAAGTTAATAAAGCAAAGATAACGCCGACGGTCCCGATCTTCATTTTACTTCCGTTTCACGTGGAACATGTTTTCAGCGCTGATCACAAGCAAAATCCTGAACAATCATAAATTTATTATCTGGATAAGCACTGACACCAATACCCATTTCGAGAAAAGAAGAATTTAAAAGACTTTTCCTGTGACCCAGATCAGGCACCCCCTCATCAATATAAAGCAAAACTAGCATTAGGAGGGTATTAGGAGGGCCAAAACTAATATTTTCACCCCCACATCTCTTAATGTTAATTGATTTCATTCGCGCTTCAAACGTAACTCCTACTGGCGAAGTGTGAGAAGGACCCTCATTTTTTACAGCTAATGAAGAGGAATGAGCTTGGGCTATTTTCGCTAAGTCTCGGTTTGATTTTACCATTGGTAAAATGCTGCTCTTATACAAATCATCTTTTAAACTCTTGGTATAAGAATTACTTAATTGAGGATAAACTTTTATCAAGGGCGCTATAGCGCTATCCCAAAACCGTCTTGGATCGCTTCTACTATAGTTAGTCCAATAAAACCACTCTCTCTGCCTCGCATCTAACTCTGGAAAATCATTAACATAAGCTTCTATAGAGTTAATAATTTCTGGCTGCTTAGGAAGCGCTTTCGTTTCCAAGGTCGTTGTACCGATACGTTGTGCATAAAGACCGAGCGGCAACACCAGGAAAAAGAAGAGTAAAGGTTTCACGTGAAACATAAAAAGAAAGGATGTTTTAGATCGAGGCGAATATCCGCAAATAACGCTCCTCTTTCTGCCTCATCGTTGTTATTTCGCTTTTCTTTTTGTCCTTGTAACCAATAAGATGCAAGGCTCCGTGAAAAACAACCCTACACAATTCACTATTAAAACTTACACCATGAATAATACTATTGTCTTTTACCCTGTCAACGCTAATATACACCTCACCAATCGTAGCACTGTTTTCAGACAAATCGAACGTAACAATATCAGTAAAAAAGTCATGCTTTAAAAAGGATCGGTTGATTTCTAATAGATAGTCGTCCGAGCAAAAAATATAATTAATTTCTTGCAATTCCTTACCCTCTAACTCGAATATTTCAGAAGTGAATTGTCTCAATAATTTCTTTCTTTTTATTGAGACGAGCTTTACATCGGCATAGCTAAACCGAACGATTGCCATAGATGAGTTTTACATTCCAAAAATCGTAAGTAAAAGCTAACGTTTGCGTTTACTTTTGTTAAATACCCGATTATGAAGAAATTATCCGAGATTAAGGTTGGTAAAACTGTTGTTATTCATTCTTTTGAAAAAGATGATATTTTTATTAAGTTGATGGAAATGGGGTGCATCCCAGGCGAAAAAGTAAAAGTTGAACAAATAGCACCATTGGGTGATCCTATCTCAATAACAGTATCCGGATACAACCTAAGCTTGAGAATAAATGAAGCAGAAAAAATATTGGTTGAGGAAATATAAGCTGTACTGTCAAGATGAGAATTGGATTATATTTTGGTTCATTTAACCCAGTGCACATAGGCCACCTGATTATTGCCAGCTTTATAGCCAACAACACCGATGTCGATCAGGTTTGGTTCATTATCTCGCCCCATAACCCATTAAAAAAGACATCGACTCTACTGAACGAATACCACCGTCTTCATCTAGTACAACTGGCAATAAATAACGATAATCAACTAAAAGCTTCAAACATTGAGTTTAAACTTCCACGGCCCTCTTACACCATTGATACCCTTACTTACCTGACGGAAATGTATCCGACCCATTCTTTTACCGTTATTATGGGATCTGACAGTTTTCAAAATATTACCAGGTGGAAAAATTACGAACAACTATTAAACAACTATCACATTTGTATTTATGAAAGACCTGGGTTTAAAGTCGGCAAGGAAACGAACAAGCTTCACGTGTTAAAATCTCCTTTACTGGAAATATCATCTACGTATATTCGGGAAGCTGTCAAAGCAGGAAAGACGATCAGATATTTGGTGCCAGATGCTGTTTTGGAGGAAATAGAAAGAAATGGATATTATAAGATTTAACTAGAGTAACCACCCTATTAATAGAAACGCCAAAACAATTATTGGAGAAGCAATTCTTGTAAACTGCAGTAGGAGAAAGGTTACAAGGACTGCAATCAGATTCACTAACTCATATCGCGACGGAATTGACATAAATAAAAGAACTGTAGCTGCAGCCATAATCCCCACTACCACTGCATTAATCCCTTCCATTGCCCTAAAAACAATAACGTGCTTCTTTAAAGTGTTCCAAATGGGATAAAAAAAAAGCACTAGCAACAAACTAGGTAAAAAAATACCTACTGATCCAATAATACAACCAAGCAATTGAAAGTGGGCACCCATGTCTTTTAATACCATTCCCCCGACGAAAGACGCAATTGAAAAAATTGGCCCCGGAAATGCCTGCACCATACCGGCACCGGTTAAAAAGTCAGCGGACGCCATATAAGGTGTTTTTGCCCTAATAACATATTGTTCAAACATCATTGTTATTAAAACACTTCCACCGCCAAATACAATACCTCCAAATCGGTAGAAGTTTTCAAATAAACTGATTGGTTTTCTAAACGGCAAGTTGTGCAAACGCGCGTACTCACTAAGAAATCCAGCTATGATAAAAATAATTGCAAAAAGCCATAGGTTGTACCAGTTAACAGGTTTACTTTTCTCCTTAAAATCAGGAATTCTTTTATCGCTAAAATTACTTACAATACTGCCAGCGATAATTAAAGAAGGAAACACCCATGGTGATTGTACCAGGTAAGTTACTAAAGCTGCTCCCAGCATGATAAAAAATGTTGCCGTGTGGGTAATAGAAATCTTAAAAGTCTTAAAAGCAGAAAAAGCTAGAAAACCCACGGCCATGGGTTGTACAAATCTAAAAATATAAGCAATGTGGGCGTGGTTAAAATAAATGACCAAAAAACTTAAAAAGCCCATTAGTATACAAGCGGGCAACATCCATAATATCAGAGTAACGGTTGCTAAGACAACTCCTCCCCTTTTGTATCCAATTAAAGTAAGAAGTTGAGTGCTGCCAGCGCCAGGTAGGAGCTGAACGAAAGCATTTAATTCTAACAATTCTTCCTCAGATATGTACCGTTGTTTCTGAACAAACAACTTATGCAGTCTTATGAAGTGCATTTGTGGCCCTCCAAAAGCGGTGATAC
>JALYZZ010000738.1 GCA_030948675.1 Bacteroidota bacterium
ACCTACTAGTGATGTGCTTACGGCGCTGGATAAAACGGTGAAAGAAGGATGGGCAGACACGTCAAAACTAGTGGTAAGCGGCGGTTCTTATGCAGGCTATCTTGTAGCATGGATTATTGGCCATGACAAACGTTTTAAAGCTGCTTGTTCGCAAAGAGGTGTCTATGATTTGTCCACTTTTTTTGGGGAAGGAAATGCATGGAGATTAGTGCCAAACTATTTCGGCGGCTATCCCTGGGAACCGAAAGTGAAGGAAATACTCGTTAGGGAATCTCCCATTACTTATGTACAAAACATAACAACTCCCTACATCATTTTTCATGGAGGCAACGACCGGCGTACAGGCTTTGTGCAGGGAGAAATGATGTATAGAAGCCTGAAGGTTTTAGGAAGACCGGTTGAATACGTAGTTCATCCCGGAGCCACACACGAAATTACAAGAAGCGGCGATAACAGACAGAGAATAGATCAGATGCTTCGTACCTATGAATTCTTTCAAAGGTGGATAGACCATAAATGACTACAACAGGCTGTTAGCAAAAGTTAGTTAAACTGCTGCTGCCATCACACCGGCATTTTTCTTCTACTATTACACGGTAGGAACAATTAACTTCGGCAAAAGCAAAACTCAATTTCAATTAAGCACGTGCTTATGATACGATCAAAATATCTTTTTGCTGTGTTGCTCTCATTAGCCGCATGCAATAACGTCCAGGCTCAAGCTATTACTGATATACCGGGCATCGACTCTTCTATTAAGCCCGGCAATAACTTTTTTATGTACGTCAATCGTACATGGTACGACACTGCACAAATACCTCCTTCGCAGTCTGGGGTGGGTGCATATATGTTTATGAACTATCCGCAGCGCCTGCGTTTGCAGAGCATTCTGGATAGTATTTCGAAGATTAATAATACCGCAGTAAGTATTGAACAAAAGGTAGGAGATTTTTACGCGTCAGGCATGGATACAGTTACTATCGAGAAACGGGGGTATGATCCCATCAAGCCCTTACTGGCGCGTATCGACAGTATCAGAGACGTGGCTTCTTTAATTGGCTTTGCAGCCCGTGAAGCAAGATTATCCAATACCTCTTTTTTAGCTTTCAGTGTTGGGCCGGATAATAAAAACAGCAGCCTTAATATTGCTCATATTCATCAAACTGGTATTGGCTTGCCGGAGCGGGATTATTATTTTAAAACAGATGCGCCAAATGTTGCTATTCAGCAAGCCTACAAAACATATCTTGCTAAACTGTTTCAACTTACAGGCAGCGACGCGGCAACAGCAGCGAAAGATGCTGATATAGTGTACAACATAGATAAAGAACTGGCTTCATCGCACAGGACCAGGATAGAGCTGCGCGATGTAAATGCGAACTATAATAAGATGCCTGTAGCAACGCTTGTAAAGCGACAACCAAACATCGGCTGGCAACATGTACTGAATGAGTTAGGCGCAACAACAGATTCTATTGATGTATCACAGCCGGCCTATTACGACAGGCTGAACACCATGTTAAAAACTGTTTCTATTAGTGACTGGAAAGTATATGTAAAAGCTTATGCTATCAATACCTACGCAGATATGCTAAGCAAGCCGTTTGTTGATGCTGCATTTGAGTTTAACAAAGCACTCAGCGGGCAGGCTGTTCAAAAAACCCGTGGAGAAAAAATGGCCAGTGCAGTTGATCAATGGCTTGGTGAGGCTCTTGGACAATTGTATGTAAAAAGATATTTTACTGAAAGTGCAAAAAAGCGCACATTGGAACTGGTAAACAATTTGCAAAAAGCATTGGCTGCAAGAATAGATAAGCTGGACTGGATGAGCGACAGCACCAAACAAAAGTCAAAAGAAAAACTCTTTTCCATTACTAAGAAAATTGGTTATCCCGACAAATGGAGAGATTACAGCAACGTAAATATTGTAAAAGGAAAATACTTTGAAAATGTAGTGGCTGCCGCTGCTAACAGATACCGTTTTCAACTGGCAAAGTTGAATAAACCAGTTGACAGAAGTGAATGGTTTACTACGCCTTCGACCGTTACAGCTTATTACAATCCTTCTGCCAATGAGATTGTTTTTCCTGCAGGTATTTTACAACCCCCTTACTTTGATAACAATGCCGATGATGCACTCAACTATGGTGGTATTGGTATGGTAATCGGTCACGAGATCACCCATGCATTCGACGACCAGGGGGCACAGTTTGATAAAGAAGGCAACGTAAAAAACTGGTGGACGAAAGATGATTATACAAAGTTCAGAGCAAAAACACAACAGGTGATTGAGCTGTATAACAAGTTCACGGTTTTGGATACAGTACACGTAAAGGGCGCCATGACCGTAGGAGAGAACGCAGCGGATATTGGAGGAGTTGCCATTGCTTATGATGCTTTTAAGATGACTAAAGAAGGTCACGAGACCGAGAAGATTGGCGGCTATACACCTGATCAGCGCTTCTTTATTTCTGTCGCCCGTATATGGCGTGTAAAGATGAAGGATGAATTTCTAAGACTGTGGATTAATAACAATCCCCATTCTCCTCCTCTTTGGCGCGTAAACAGCCCGTTAATGAGCTCTCCGCATTTTTATGAAGCATTCAACGTGCAACCGGGCGATCGCATGTATTTACCGGAAAAGGACAGGATTCATATATGGTAAACGATGAGGGCAAAGCGCCGTTTTTTCCGCCGAGAGCAAATTTTTATTCGGGGCGCAGCTTTTTTTCATTAACAGCCCGGTAAATAAGTTAGTTGGGCTCTACTAACATCCCAATCAACCTGGTTGTGTCATTCTTCCAAACAATATGAGGTGGGGTAAACGATGATAACGTAAGTTGTGATTCAAAAGAAAAGGAAAACATTTAGGCTTCAACATAGCTTCCACAGGATTTTATCGGCAAGTAAGAATATTTCCTATATTACAGCAAACGCTAGTCTTTGAAAAGCTTTTGTACAGTCTTAAGTATTTTCCTTTGTTCCTTTTGGCACTTATCGAATGCCCAATTTGCACAGTTTTCTTTTAAAACCCTTGGTTTAAACCAGGGGTTGTCGCAAAGCAGTGTCGTTGATAT
>JALYZZ010000019.1 GCA_030948675.1 Bacteroidota bacterium
ATATAAAGGCGGTGCTTGAAATGACCAAACTAACCCGACAGGAGCAAAGAATAAAACTAGATGCGCTGCTTGATGAATTTAACTTGCACCAGGTGCGAAAAAATAACGGCGATAGCCTGAGCGGTGGCGAAAGACGTAGAACTGAAATTGCCCGCGCCCTGGCTGTTGATCCAAAATTTATACTACTCGACGAACCTTTTGCCGGTGTTGATCCTATTGCCGTTGAAGATATACAAACAGTGGTCGCCAAATTAAAGTACAGAAATATTGGTATTTTGATTACCGACCATAACGTAAATGAAACGCTCTCCATTTGCGATCGGGCTTATCTGCTGATCGAAGGAAAAATCTTTCAGCATGGTACCGCTGAAGAGTTAGCAGGCAATGAACAGGTAAGAAGACTGTATCTGGGAACAAACTTTGAGTTAAGGCGTAAAGATTGGATTATCGATATGGAGCGGGATAATGCTTTATTAAGAGCTACAGAAGAGTTAACCGAAGAAAAGAAGCAGGCTTAAAAGCACGTAATTGTTTAACTTAGCAGGTGCTGGAAAACTAAAACATCGCTTTGCCCAATTCGGTTAGTATGAAAATTTTCTGCCTGCAAAAAGCTATACATAATTGATGGGTTAGAATTGTTTAGAGTACAATTTGTGTAACCCTTTTTCCCTTATTTAATTTTGTTATTTCTAACCTTTCTTAATTCGATATATCGCTGGCATTTATAAGTTCTTTTCGTCAAGATGCGTTTTAGGTAGGTTAAAATAATAAGTAAAGTTTTAGTATCATTTGTTATTTTGCAGTAATACATTTTAATGAAGCTTTTAAGTCCTGCCATATCGAGATTAGCCAGGTTCAGACTTTGGCGTATTGAACATTGGATAAACAATCCTATAGATGTGCAATTTGAAGTGCTGCAAAATCTTATCGCCTCTGCACAATACACTGAGATAGGTCGTAAGTACGGTTTTGAGCATTTGTACACTGTAAAAAGTTTCAAAGAAGCAGTTCCCATTCACGAATACGATGATCTGAAGCCTTATATAGAAAGATGTATGAAAGGCGAGCAAAATATTTTGTGGAATACTCCTATAACCTGGTTTGCGAAAAGCAGCGGTACAACAAGCGATAAAAGCAAGTTTATACCAGTATCAGACGAAAGTCTAAGCGAAGGCCATTTTCAGGCTACCAAAGATGTACTAACACTTTATTACAATTATAATCCGGACAGCGACCTTTTGACTGGTAAAGGACTTGTTATTGGAGGTAGCCACCAGGTTAATAAGATGAATGAGGATACACAGTATGGCGATTTGAGTGCTGTTCTTATGCAAAACACTCCTTTTTGGGGCCATTGGCTTAGAACACCTGAACTTTCTATTGCCTTATTAGATGAGTGGGAGACTAAAATAGAGAAACTGGCAGCCACTACAATTGATGAAAACGTTACCAGCATTAGTGGTGTTCCAACCTGGACGCTTGTATTGATAAAAAGAATACTGGAGATAACAGGAAAGCAACATCTCAAAGAGGTATGGCCTAATCTTGAATTATATATTCATGGCGGTGTTTCCTTTACACCTTATAAAGAACAATTTGAAAGACTAATTGGCGCCCCAATCAATTATATTGATTTATATAATGCAAGCGAAGGGTTTTTTGCTGCACAAAACAATCTTCAGGACGAGGGCATGTTATTGTTTTTGCAGCATGGCATTTTTTACGAGTTTATGCCAGTAGAAGAACACGGCAAAGAGAAACCACGAACGCTCCAGCTAGATCAGGTGGAGGTCGGAAAAAACTATGCTTTGGTTATAAGCTCAAACGGCGGGTTGTGGAGATATCTGATAGGCGATACGGTGCAGTTTACTTCATTAGCTCCTTTTAAGATTAGCGTTTCCGGTAGAATAAAACACTTTATAAATGCATTTGGCGAGGAGGTGATTGTTGATAATTCCGACAGGGCTATAGCTGCCGCAAGCGAAAAAACCGGAGCTATTGTAAAGGATTATACCGCTGCTCCTATTTATTTTAGCGAGAATGGCAATGGCAGTCACGAATGGCTGATTGAATTTGAAAAAGCGCCTTCCGATATTGGCCTTTTTACCTACGAACTTGACAATGCACTTAAAAACCTTAACAGCGATTACGAGGCCAAGCGGCATAAAGACATTGCCCTGAGAATGCCTGTTGTTCATTCTCTAAAAAAGTGTGTGTTTGAAGAATGGTTACGAAGCAAGGGAAAGCTTGGCGGTCAGCACAAAGTACCACGCCTTAGTAATGACAGAAAATATATCGAGGAAATTTTCGCCATTGCTGCTGACGGACGATTCAACCATTGCTGATGTACCCCCGGTACTTTTGCCTGCAATTTTATGCCGTTTAATTCAGCCCATCCCTTCTTTCTTCAAAACGCTGTTCATCTTTGGTGCGGCTAAACTTATTACGCTATCTACTAATTTAAATGCTCCAGCTTATAAAAGTTCAGAAATATTACGGAGGTTTTTTGGCGCTCGATATTCCTTCGTTGACCATTGAAAAAGGCCTATGGTGGGTACAGGGAGAAAATGGGTCAGGTAAAACAACATTGCTCAAGATGATCGCTGGTCTTCATCCCTTTACAGGCAATATCATGCTGAACAACAAATTAAACATTAAAAAGCAGCGGCAGCAATTTGTAAAGCTTGTGAACTATGCAGAAGCCGAGCCGCTTTATCCGCCGTTTCTGACAGCCAAAGATTTAGTTGAGTTGTATTGCGATACAAAAGGGGGCGACCCGCTGCATGCTTGCGAACTGCTGAAGCAACTGCATGTCTACGATGCATACAATAAACCGTTTGGCAGCTACTCAAGCGGAATGATAAAAAAAGTAAGCTTAGTGCTTGCTTTTATAGGCCAGCCGCAAGTGATACTGTTAGATGAACCTTTAATAACGATAGATGTAAATGCAGTAAACACCATTTGCAGTATCATCAATGAAAGTTTTAAAAAAGGGGTATCATTTATTATTACTTCGCACCAGGCGCTGCAACGCGAGCAACTATGTTTTACAGGAAACCTTGCAGTCAACAGTAGAACGATATTTAAAAGCATCTAATGCCTAAAG
Organism: Bacteroidota bacterium; assembly: GCA_030948675.1. Lineage (GTDB taxonomy): Bacteria > Bacteroidota > Bacteroidia > Chitinophagales > Chitinophagaceae > Segetibacter. Next base: position 3,107 of record JALYZZ010000019.1, read on the forward strand.
GCCTCGTTATATTACACAAAGTACTTGTTAACTACTTCTACCGGGTAAATTCCGGGTTATTCGTGGTTGCATTTTTTGTTCTTTTTGGTACTCCTTATTCGCCGCTTACGTTTCATTATTCATTGATTACAGGTATTATTCAAAGCCAGCTTTTTCTTGGGCTGGTTATGTTAGGTTGGTTGCTTTATAACGCAAAATGTGTAGACTACGTCTTAAAGCAATTACAACATTCGCAACAAACATTCTTGTTTTCTCTTAATGCGTTACCCATTAAAAAAGTTTATTTCTACCACGTATATGTGCAGGTGCTTGTTTACCTGCCAGTGTTGCTATACTCCGCCGCAGTTGTCGTTATCGCTTTTAAAAAGCATGCTTACATACCGGGTATAGAGATAATGCTTTTTAATCTCGCAATCATTTTTATCACCCCATTGTTGTATGTATTTGCATTGCAACAAAACCGCCGAACGTTGTCACCGTTTTTGTTTCCGTCTGTTCATGTAAAGATGCGGCGTTACTATTTTTTCTTTCCGATATATTTTGTATTCACTGACCGCAAGCAAATGCTTTTAGTAACAAAAATTTCTTCTCTTATTGTACTCTATGGTTTTATAATGTTGTACGAGCCCGAGCGGTATGACATACGGCCAATACAACTCTGCCTGTTACTTGTTGCTGCAGCTCATTGTGCCGTTGTATTTGAAATAAGACAGTTTGAAAACGACTATTTAGAATTCGTAAAAAATCTTCCAATAACGCTTACTGGAAGATTTTTAAGAATGGTGGCTATGTTCGCTGTGCTGCTTTTGCCGGAAATGATCCTGCTGTTGAAAGGGTTGCACAGCCAATTTTTGGTCAACGACTATCCCTTTCTTTTGTTGATGCTGATTGCTTTACTCTGTCTTTTTCACGTAGTGCTGATGTTAGAAAACGTAACGATGGAACAAATGATAAGAACTGTATTTGCGATACTTGCCGCCTGCTTTTTTATTATTTTATACAATGCCGGAACAATGCTGATTGTAACGGTTTTAGTGTTGGCCTTTGTATTATACCAAGCTTACTACTATCATTACGAAAAGAAATATGACTAAACAACTGTTGGGATGTAGAAATAATTCCGGTTAAAGGTTTGATGATTAAGAAATAAGAAGTATCGCGATTAAAGAAATCGGAACGACGGAACAATGTTCAATTTATTTACTTTTGCTCACTCCATAAATAAATCTAACACATGAAACTTCTTGACGGAAAAGTTGCTATAGTTACCGGTGCAAGCCGCGGAATAGGTGAGGCGGTTGCCTTAAAATTAGCCAACCATGGAGCAGCTATTGCTTTTACCTACGTTAGCAGCGATGATAAAGCAAAAGCGCTGGAAGAACGGCTTCAAGGGCTGGGCGTAAAGGCAAAAGCATTTAAAAGCAATGCAGGCATATATGCCGAATGTGAGGCGATGGTAAATGCCGCCATTAAAGAATTTGGAACAATAGATGTATGTGTCAATAATGCCGGAATAAGCAAAGACAATTTACTGCTTCGCATGACCCCTGAGCAATGGGATGATGTAATGACCACTAACCTGAAGAGTGTATTTAATATGACGAAACAAGTGATAAAGCCTATGATGAAAGCGCGCAAGGGTAGCATTATAAACATGAGCTCGATAATAGGAATGAGGGGCAATGCAGGGCAAAGTAGTTATGCTGCTTCCAAAGCTGGCATCATAGGTTTCACCAAGTCAATGGCACATGAACTCGGTAGCCGCAACATTCGCTGCAATGCAATAGCACCTGGCTTTGTTGAAACAGATATGACACACTACCTTAAAGAAGGAGAAGCCTCAGCCGCATTTTTACAAAAAATTCCTCTGGCGCGTTTTGCAAAAGCTGAAGAGATTGCAGATACTGCCCTGTACCTGGCAAGTGATATGAGCTCATACGTAACAGGGCAGGTAATAAGCGTGTGTGGTGGCCTCAATATTTGATAATTTTTAAAAAAAAAATATTTCTAAGCCTTTGATTTATCAGACGTTTTTTTGAGTCTATGTTGTCTTTATCTCCATTGTTAAAACCATCGTTTTCTATTGGTGTTACTATTGATGCGGCTATATTTGCCGCTAATGATAAAACTAAAGGTCATAGCATTTTTTTTAGGATTGCTGATTGCAATGCAAATACTGCCGGTAAAACAAATCGGAAAAGTTCTTGCGAGCAATCAGTGGACGGAAGAGTTACCTCATGACTTTGACGACGCAGGAAAGGATCTTACACTTAAATTTAACCATCCGTTTTTACCACCTGCCAATTATACAACTTCCGTTTCTTTTGCATCTGAAGTAAAGGCCCTTGCCTATCTCCATTTTTCAGAGCAGATACCATCTAATCATTCTACAGAAGTAGTTACCCCGCCGCCTGATTCTGTTTGCTAAAACACTGAAATCAATTTTTTTATTACTTACTTCTTATTTTGATTAATTAGATAAATCACCTTTTTCTGCATGAAAACTTATTTAAGAAATGCAGGGTCGGATTTTCCGGCTTCTGTAGTTGTATTTTTGGTGGCATTGCCCCTGTGTTTAGGCATTGCACTGGGTTCCGGCGCACCTCTTTTTTCGGGAATTATTGCCGGTATTGTTGGCGGTATTGTTATAGGAACGCTTAGCGGGTCGCAATTAAGCGTCAGCGGCCCGGCAGCTGGTTTAACCGCAATTGTTGTTGCAGCAATTGCAAAGCTGCAGGTGTACGAAGCCTTTTTACTTGCGGTTGTTATTGCAGGTGTTATACAAACAATTTTAGGATTTTTGAAGGCAGGTGTTATAGGCGATTATATACCTAACTCTGTTATTAAAGGAATGCTGGCTGCAATAGGCCTTATTCTTATTTTGAAGCAATTACCGCATTTCGTTGGGTACGACAAAGATTATTCTGGCGATGAAGCATTTACTGAAGCGGGTAATGAAAATACTTTATCTGCTATTTTTCATTCTTTAAATGCTATAACGCCTGCTGCTTGCATTATTGGCCTTACATCTATGTTGATTTTGATAATGTGGGAGACGAAATTTTTTAAGTCGAAAAAAGTGTTGTCTTTGGTACCTGGTCCGCTGGTGGTAGTGCTGACAGGCCTTTTATTAAATTTTCTTTTTGCAAAATATTTTCCAGGTTTCGAATTAGAGAAGCAACGTCTGGTATCGTTGCCTGTAGCTAAAAATGCATCGATGTTCATTTCCTTTTTTAAATTTCCTGATTTTTCTTCTATAAGTAATCCACAGGTCTGGGTTTCGGGGCTAACTATCGCATTGGTGGCCAGTCTTGAGACATTGCTGGGTATTGAAGCGGTAGACAAATTAGATCCGCTAAAACGAGTTACCCCATCAAATCGAGAGTTAAAAGCGCAGGGAGTTGGCAACTTGATTTCAGGCCTTTTGGGAGGATTGCCATTAACATCGGTTGTAGTGCGAAGCTCTGCC
>JALYZZ010000022.1 GCA_030948675.1 Bacteroidota bacterium
AGCAGAGCGCGTACGGCACAGGCAAAAGTACAGGTAGAACTAGCGCAGTACCAATATATACTGCCAAGACTAAGAGGTATGTGGAGCCATCTTGAAAGACAGGGAGGTGGTATTGGCTCAAGAGGTCCGGGTGAAACTGAGATAGAAACTGATCGCCGGATTGTAAAAGATAAAATCAGTCTTTTGCGCAAACGACTGGGTGAAATTGATAAACAATCTTTTACGCAACGCAAAGATCGGGGAGAATTTATTCGGGTTGCGCTGGTTGGATATACCAATGTGGGCAAAAGCACGATCATGAATCTTTTAAGTAAAAGTGAGGTTTTTGCGGAAAATAAACTGTTCGCGACGCTGGATACAACTACCCGAAAAGTTGTTTTTGAGACTACGCCTTTTCTGCTGAGTGACACTGTAGGTTTTATACGTAAGCTGCCCCATCACTTAGTTGAAAGCTTTAAAAGTACTTTGGATGAGGTTAGAGAAGCAGACATATTAATGCACGTAGTCGACATTTCGCATACTCAATACGAAGACCAGATAGGTGTGGTAAACAAAACCCTGCAGGATTTGAAAGCCTTTGAAAAGCCAATCCTTACCATCTTCAATAAGATGGACTTATACGAAAAGCTCACGTTTGACGAGTGGCTCGAAGATGATGTAAAGCAGGAAATTTTACAGGACCTGAAACACAGATGGCAAAATATTACGCGCGGCAATTGTGTTTTTGTATCAGCACTCGAGCGAAAAAACATTGACGAACTAAGGCAAACAATCCTTAATAAGGTAAGAGAAATGTATCAAATTCGTTACCCGTATAAGTCCGAATACTTCTTTTAATGTCCGGGAAAAATATAAAGTGGTTTAAGGTTGCTGACAGCAGAAACAATTTGCAATGGCAGCAAAACAATCTGATGCTTGCTGAGGCTGACGGCAAAAAAATTACATTAGCCCGAGTCAAAGACCAGATTTTTGCATGTGCCTATAAATGCCCTCATGCCAGTGGTATACTTGCCGATGGATTTATAGATGCAACTGGAAATATAGTTTGTCCGCTTCACCGGTATAAGTTCAACCTCTCCAATGGCCGCAATGTAGGTGGAGAAGGTTACTACTTAAAAGTGTACGCCATCCAAGAACGTGAGGCAGGTATATTTGTAGGCTTCGAAGAAAATAGCTGGATAAATATTTTTAAATAGAAGGGTCATTAGGAACCAATAGTGCTACCGCCTCATACGCTGCTAACAGCCTCCGTTAGTTTTGCAGGAACGCTCCATTCAAGTAATTGTTCCCCAATGAATGTTAAACCATTCGTTTTGCCACCGGAAAACCGGTTTTGTGCGCTTCAAAATTTACTTCATATTTTCTAAAAAAATTTTTACCTATATAGTTAATCCCCTATTTTTGCAACCCAATTAAAAACAAAGAGTTGGTAAATTCCTCCTTAGCTCAGTTGGTTAGAGCATCTGACTGTTAATCAGAGGGTCCCCCGTTCAAGTCGGGGAGGGGGAGCTTGATAATTAAAGGGTTACAGATATTGTAACCCTTTTTCTTTTTATATGCGACTAAAAATGCGACTATATACTTTTATAAGAAAAGAATACGACTAACAAACAAGAGAAAGTAAAAAGTAAGATGGTGAGCAAAAGTTCCTATATCAGCGCCATTCCTTCAGCGTTTATCGAAGTTGCTTAAGTACTGCTTCCGGATGCAATCCCAAATACTGGCAGAACTCTTCCACTGTAACAATTTGGTGTTGCTCCTTTTGGAAGTGGTCCTTTATCTTCTTAATTAAGTTCCGGCCATACCTCTCCCTTCTGCCGGTTACTACCTGTATATCCTTTGGGTAAATGCACAAACGTTCCATTCTAAATTTCAGTTTAATACTTTATCTATACTTCATCCATACAGCATCTATATCGATGCCATACAAATTTAACCAATAATACATAGGGAATAAAGGGAAAAGGTTGGAATAATCGGCACAAAAAGTAGGTAACGGAAGCAGGCATTTTGCAGAGGTTTAAACTGATTTTAGTTTTAATCCATGAAAGCAAAAACGCTGTTTGTTCCACTCATATTTGTACTGCTTACTTCGGCCCTGGCAGCGCAAGATTCAGCAAGAGTAATATTGGTGAAAGATGCTAATACTTATGTTTTAAGGATCGGCAAAAAAAAGCCATTTAGTGCAAGACTGCTTAAAGCAGACGGGCCGGATATGAAACAGTTTTGGGGTAGAAATGCCTATAGCAGGATCTATCAGATGATCACAGGAAAAGTTATTCAATTCGATAGTGTTGGAAAAGACAGTCGTAAACGAGTGCTGATTAATGCTTGGTTTCAAGGGAAGAGGTTAGACAGCACTTTTATCAGTAATGGATGGGCATGGCACGATACCACTAATGATCATGAAGCAATGTTGGACAATGAAATGAACCAGGCATCTGCAAACCACGTGGGATTGTGGGTATGCGGTGCTAATAAAGTTTGCCCGCCATGGCTATGGAGGACTTATAAGGCAAAGGATAGGACGAAATACTGTAAAGGATGTAACTAATTAATAATTTAAAAAAGTATAATAATGGCAAAGTTAAATGGCATATTAAAGATAGAAGGTACACTGCAAGACATGACCTTTTATAAATCACAAGACGGACATTTAGTGCGCACTAAAGGTGGTGTGAGTGGTGATCGTATTGCAAATGATCCGGCATTTGAAAGGACAAGAGAGAACGGAACTGAATTTGGTATATCTGCAACCGCAGGTAAATTGCTTAGAGATACAGTTCGTATCATGATGGCTACATCATCTGATAACAGGGTAACATCAAGGCTTACCCAGGCTATGTCTCAAATTAAAAATTTTGATACAACAAATGCACGGGGAGAACGAACTGTAGGAGTTGGTTTATCTACATCAGATGGCAAAGCTGTTTTAAAAGGATTTAATTTTAATGACAGTGCTTTATTAGGAGGTATTCTATACAAAGCCTATTCTGTTGATACAGCTACCGGTGT
>JALYZZ010000024.1 GCA_030948675.1 Bacteroidota bacterium
AAACTGTAATTTGCTAAAATTGGTAATTTCAAATGGTAGCACAGTAGGCATAATGTATTCTGTATCGCACAGCAAAGTTGCTCTTTTAACAACATTCTTTAATTCACGAAGATTTCCCGGCCAAACATAAGTTTTAAATATTGACTCTACCTCAGGTGAGAAACCTTTGATGTTTTTGGCCAGTTCGTCATTAGTTAATTTTAAAAAATGCTTTGCAAAAATCATAATGTCATACTTACGCTCGCGCAAAGGTGGAACCTCTATGCTAAACTCGTTGAAACGGTGATATAAGTCCTCGCGGAACTTTCCTTTCTTAGCGGCATCGAGTAGTCGTTCGTTGCTGGCTATAATAATTCTTACATCAAGGTCTATGTCTTTATTACCTCCTATTCGCCGCATTTTTCTTTCCTGTACTACCCGCAACAGCGCAACCTGCACATCGTATGACAAATTAGCTACCTCATCGAGAAAAATTGTGCCGCCGTTGGCAATTTCAAAATTTCCGATTTTTTGATTTAATGCCCCGGTAAACGATCCTTTTTCATGTCCAAAAAGTTCACTTCCAGCTAATTCTTTAGAGAGGGCACCGCAGTCTATCGCTACAAAAGGCATGTCTTTGCGCTTACTTCGCTTGTGTATCTCCTGCGCAATCGCTTCTTTACCACTTCCACTTTCGCCATAGATTAGAATGCTGTAATTGGTAGGCGACACCAAATCTATTTGTTTAAGTATATTCTTAAATTCCGCGCTGTCGCTAAAAATATACTGGCCGCTGGTAATGAATTTTGACTTATTGCCGTTTTTCGAGTCGTCATCAGGCATAATAACCGTAGCAATGTTCTCCTGCTTTGTAGCGCTTTTTTGCAACGCAGATTTTATGCTTAGCAAAATCTCATCCGGAAACAGTGGTTTGGTGACGTAGTCATAGGCGCCTAGCTTCATTACGTCTACGGCTACCTTAATATCACTGTAACCGGTAACAATAATGACCGGTGTACGCGGATAACGCTCTTTAATTTTAATTAATAACTCTTTTCCGTCAAAGTCTTCTAATCTAAAATCGCATAGTACAAGGTTTGGTTCACTGTTTTCCAGCTCTTCGAGGGCTTTTTTACCATTATGAGCGAGCGCAACTTCATACCCATTTTTCGTTAAAAACCGCTTGAGTAGCAAGCACATATCTACATCGTCGTCAATTACTAAAATTTTACTCATTTACAAAATTTAATACTTAAAATTAGTTCATTTATATTTTAAGCCCACATCCTTCTTAATTGTGCAACCGGAATTTGCAGTTGTTCCCTGTATTTTGCGATTGTTCGTCTTGCTACATTAATTCCCTTATTTGCTAAAATAGACACCAGTTGCTGGTCGGTATATGGGTTTAGTTTATCTTCTTTTTCTATAACAGCTTCAATAGCGGATTGTATAACCCTGTTACTGATAACTTCACCCTCCTTATTGATAATACCTTCTGTAAATAGATTTTTAAGCAGAATGATTCCAAAAGGAGTATCTACGTATTTATTGGAAGTAACCCTGGATACGGTAGAAATGTCGACCCCAACTTTATCTGCTATATTTTTTAAGATCATCGGCTTTAGCAGGCTTACATCACCTGTTTTAAAATATTCGCGCTGCAGCTCTACAATGGCCTTCATTATTTGCATCATAGTTCCCTCGCGTTGCTTAATTGCATTTACAAACCATTGAGCCGAACTTAGCTTGCTCTTTAAATACTGGGTGGCCGATTTATCTCGCGTAGCTCCCGCAAATTGAACTGTCTCCATCAACGACTGGTTGATATAAAGCGAGGAAGATCTTGACCTGTAAAGGTTTACCTCAATATCGCCATCGTCATCAACGGTCAGTATAAAGTCAGGGATAATGTTATTATTTACAGTAGTGCCTTCAAACTCTTCAAGAACGGGCTTTAGCTTGAGAGATGCCAGCAGTCGCAGCACTATTTTTAATTCATCTTCATCAATGGAAAGTGCTTCCATTATCTTCTCCATATTTCGATGAGAAAGATCGGCATAATGGTTTTCAAGCAATTTAATCGCCATTTTTACGTCCGGTCCTTTCTTGCTTAGTTTTTGAAGCTGTAGCAGCAAACACTCACGTGTGTTTTTTGCACCTACTCCAACCGGATCAAGTTTTTGCACATGACTCAGCACTTCCTGCAGCTCATTCGCCTCAACAATAACCCCGTGTTTAAACGAAAGATCATCAGCCATGTCTTCCAGGTCTTGAAGCAAAAATCCATTGCAGTTGAGGCAGTCAATAACGTAGTCGGCTAAGTTTAAGTGTTTTTCTGAAAGGTCCATATACCTTATCTGGTCTTTCAATCCCTCCCTGTAATCACTGAAAGACTTTATAGGTACATTTGGGATGCTTTCGCTGTTAAAATAATTTTCATACTCTAGTTTATAATCAGGAATATCATCATACCCGTGTTCTTCCCAATCTTCATAATCTTGTCCGTTTTCTTTTGCAAATTTTTCTACAGCCACCGTTTCTTCCTCTTCATTCATCTCTAACAGAGGGTTCTCGTC
>JALYZZ010000042.1 GCA_030948675.1 Bacteroidota bacterium
TTGTACAACACATCGAATTGGTTGCTCATAAAGAAGGCTTTTAAGTTGAAAAATGTTTAGGATAACTCTTTCTGTTAAGATTTGAAAAGGATAAAATCAATAACCATGCAATTTTTTTCTGTTTAAACAACAAGTTAGCTTATTCATTACATAATTTTTTTTATAACCACCCAGTTAATAGCTAATACTATCAATTTATTTGATTAATAAAAAACACTTTTAAGTTGTTTTGGTATTTAAGTGTTGCCGGGCTATACTAATAGATTTGAGTGGAAGCACAAATAGAATAATTGTCACCAGTTACTGTTTCTGATAGACCCTTACGTAGTCGATTTTGAAACGGACGGGAAACTTGGTATTTAAAGGGTCCCCTCCGTTGAGGCCGCCAATAGCAAGGTTAAGCAACATATAATGAGGTTGCTGGAACGGATTGATCCCGGACTCGTCTTTATTTACCAGTCGGCTTAACTCAATAGTGTTTAACAACTGTTCGTCCAAATAAAGGGCAATCTTATATTCATCCCAGTCCATGCGCCATATATGATACTTAGAAGCCCAATTTTTACCTCCTAAAGAATCGATAGAAAATGTGTTGCTAAACCACTGCGTTTTACCATTAGAACCAATACAGGCAATATTAGCAAGTAACTTTTTTCTGTAATATTCCATTATATCTATTTCCCCGTTTGCAGGCCACCTGCCGTTCACGCCTAATGTCCACCATGCAGGCCAAATGCCGCTGCTAATATCTATTTTCCCACGCATTACAAAACGTCCATACATCCAGGAATGTTTTCCAGACGTATTGATGCTGGCGGCCGTGAACCGAATATTTTCCCTGTTCGTTTTCCAACTACTGCTGCCCTTCACGAAGTTTGAGTTACCCTTCATTTCCTTACGCCCTTCGATAATCAAATTACCTTTTTCACACCATGCATTTTCAGGCTGATACCATTGATCTTCTTCGTTGCGAACAAACCCTTTTTCAAACTGCCAGTTAGCAGTATCAATAGTCCCTTTTTTGTTGAACTCATCCGACCAGACTAGTCTATAGTTTTCGCTGCTAAATGCGTTTGCTCCATCACTTGTGCGAAAAGTTTTGCAACCAATCGAAACGACAGAAGTTGCCCCAATCAAACAAAAAAAGCACCAATTAACTTTCATGATTCCAACGTTTTATTTCACATAAGTGTTATTGTCTTTCTGCTACAACAACAATTTGTCGTAATGAAGTGTTGGCGGTCGATTAAACAATTGCACCAGGTAGGTGACATTTCTAATATGCTAATCATCTTTTATATTTCTTAGTAGTGCTACATCTACAATTTTTTGTGCAGTGGTTTCACCTATTCCTGATAGTTCAGCTATTATCTGCAACGTTTGCTTCTCTTCTTCGGTAATAATTCCATCTGCTAATAAAATATCGCAGCAATGCTGAAGCACACGCGTAAGAATTGACAAAAAGAGATAGATTTTTGTAAGGGATATCTCCCTTGCTTTTACGGGCTATCTAAAATCAAAATACAGCGATCCGGTTAAAGGTACACTTCCGTTACGGCCGTTTTTCTGACTCTGCGGCCCCATTACTTCCGCCTTTTGAAATTTAGTTCCTATTGCTGAAATGGCATGCATAAAGCCAATATTCCCGGCTGGAAAAGGCGGACTTGTATTGTTGTTTCCCGATGCTTTAGCTCTCTCCGGTTGTAGCATTTGCAGGTAAATGTTTTGCTGGTCGGTGTATATTGTAAAGTCGCTTTCTTTATTCTTTAACCTGACCCAGTATAGTTCTGAATGCCACCCTTTAAATTCAGGATATTTCCAGTCCTGTCCGGTGATCGTATTATTATAGCCCTTCTCCCAGACTCCGAATTGTTGTCCTTTCAACCTGTTTTTCCAAACACGATAGGGACCCCTACCCATCCACCTCATGCCGTCGATTTTCTCCTCGGGGTAGTTGAAAGTTATTCCCATGAAATCTGCGGTGTCCTTTGTGATATAACTGTACTTTAGCTGAGGAAGGGTACCCGCCCGAAAAATCCATTTAACTTTCAAACTATCGCCTTCATAACGTGGTTCTACAATAAATTCCTCTCCCTGTTTGTAACACTTCATGTTGTCAAGTGTCAGCCGGTTTCCTGCTAAAGAAGGTCCGCCACTGAAAGAAATTTGTTTTTTTCCGTTTGCAACTTTTGCAATGAAACCAGTTTCCTTATCAAAATAATATGCGATGTTATCGACATTAACTACCAAAAATTGTGCATCTTCCTTACTACTAACACGGGCCATTTTTGCAACAGACCTGTTTGCCTGTAATAATTTTGCCGGAGTTTTTAATGGCCAGCTCCAGGTACAAATAGTATTTCCTTTGCTATCATATGTCGAAAGATAGAGTGCATCTGCCAGGTTGTTTGCCCGCAAGGGAATGTGTAAATTTCCCTTCTCTCCTGGCGGTGTTGCAGGCAATGTACCCTTGCCTGTTTGCACTATTTTCGAAGTTGCCTTTGCTGCGGCACTACCTGCAAATGATACAAGCTTCCATACAAACCGGCACTTATTAAGGTTAGTATATAAATAGCGGTTTTCGATTTCAACTATCCCATTTACATTTTTTGGATTGATCTTGCTATCAACATATAC
>JALYZZ010000066.1 GCA_030948675.1 Bacteroidota bacterium
CTATATGCGGGGCCTGGAGTATTATGTCGTCGAAGGGGTTGCAGGAGGGGTAGCTAGGGCTACAATTAAAAATGAGGTACTTTCTCTTAATCTTCACAGTCCCTTAAAAAGTAAAACGCACGACAAAATTCCGCTTCGCCTTTTTGTGAAAGCCTTCGGAGATCTGGGTTATTCGTACACCCCTAATTTTGGTATTAGCCGGCTTAATAATATGGTGTTGCATACCTGGGGGTTTGGAATAGATATCGTTACTTTTTACGACGTTGTTTTACGTTTCGAATATAGCTTTAATCAGCTTGGTGACAAGGCCCTGTATTTTCACACTCAAAATGAGTGGTAAAGGCTGAAAGATGATATCACTTGCCGATTTTGTTTTGATGGACATTGCGATAGCAATGGTAATACATAGTAATTCTTTTTGTTACCAATCATTTAACCTCTACCAATCTTTTCTTGCGTCGCACTATTGTACACAATACCTTTGTTGGCCGTTTAAGAGATTGTTATACCAGCTATAAATCAATTGGCCGAATTCAATGTCCTCATTTAACTCCACTTATACTTATTCTGTAATTTTAAAATAACAGCACGTAATTCATTTAATGAAAGTAGCCATTTATAGTCGTGGATTAGATTCTGAACAGGAAGTGCAACTACTTACCTTGCTTGAAGAGCTTACCCGTTTTCACATCAGTGCCTGCCTGCATAAGTCGCTTGTGGGGCCACATTCTGCTGTTGAGATGCTGCCTGCAAACTTTTCTGTATTTTCAAGCCACGAAGATCTCGATACCAGTATTGATTGTATCATTAGCCTTGGTGGCGATGGTACTATGCTAGACTCTGCAACGCTTGTACGCAATAAACAAATACCTATTATGGGTATTAATTTCGGCCGACTGGGTTTTTTGGCAAGTATAAGTAAAGACGAACTAACGCTAGCTGTGGAGGCGTTGGCCAACGGCAGGTACGTAACAGAAAGAAGAACACTTCTTCATCTTGATGCAAGTATTCCTTTATTTGGCGATGCTCCTTTCGCCTTAAATGAATTTGCCATTCATAAACGCGACTTTTCGCCAATGATAAAAATCCATACCTATTTAAATGGTGAATTTTTAAACAGTTATTGGGCTGACGGCTTAATTGTTTCTACGCCAACGGGATCAACGGGCTACAATATGAGTTGTGGAGGACCTATTGTTTTTCCTGACAGCGGCAGTTTTGTAATTACACCCATTGCGCCACATAATTTAAACTTAAGGCCAATAGTGATACCGGATAATAATATTATTAGTTTCGAGGTAGAGGGAAGGGCAGAAGAATTCATTTGCACTATGGATGCAAGGCGCGAAATTGTTGAAAAAGATATTCAACTTGCAGTCAAAAGGGAGGAATTTTCCGTCTTACTAATAGTGCTAAACGAGAACAGTTTTTTGTCAACTCTTAGAGAAAAGTTAACATGGGGGTTTGATAAAAGAAATAAATAGCTTGTTTGAAAGAAATACGGTTTTTTTGCTTAATTAACATTGTTTTCGACTTCTATATTTATGAAAAAAATAGCAGTAGTTATTTTGGCCGGTGCTATAAGTTTTAGCAGCAGTGCTCAGTCTATGGACAGTTATGTGCAGGAAGGGGAGTTTGGAGTAGCCATAGGAGCAGCACATTACTTTGGAGATTTAAATACCCGGGCAGCGCTTAACCGTCCAAAACTTAGTGCCGGTGCTTTTTTTCTAAAACAATTTGGCAACTATATTGGGCTTAAGGTAGGCGTCAACTACGCCCGTTTAGGATACTCTGACATTTATAGCAATAACGAAGTCCAAAAGAGAAGAAATCTTAGTTTTAATACCAACATCTGGGAGTTTGCTGTTAGCGGACAATTTAATTTTTTTAAATTTTATCCTGGTATCTCTGGCTTTGCTTATACTCCTTATGTGTCTTTAGGTGTCGGGGTATTTTCTTACGATCCGTATGCTTATCTTGACAGTACTAAGTACTTTTTGCGTCCGTTAGGAACTGAAGGGCAGGGCAGCGCTGCGTACCCCGATCGTAAACCTTATGGTTCGATGGCTGTTTGCTTTCCTGTGGCAGTGGGATTTAAATATAATGTTAGCCCGACAATGAATGTATTCGCAGAAGTGGGTTACCGATTTACAACTACTGACTATCTAGATGACGTTAGTACTACATATGCGCCGGATGCATTTGTGACGCCACCTAACGGATTGCCTTCTCCTGCAATGTTATTAGCAGATCGTAGTTACGAAACAGGTACACCTATCGGTATTAAAGGCCGTCAAAGAGGCAATAGCAGCCAAAAAGATTCTTACGTGATTGCTCATTTCGGTGTTTCATTTAACATTTCTTCTTATAGGTGTCCTAAACCATGAAAGCTCCATTCTTACTGATTTCTTCGCAAAAATAAATGTGCTGCAAAAAAAGGAAAAGCATAGGGCTATATAACCCTCCGTTATACCACCTTTTCGCTGTGTCTTCCAAACCTTTTCTTACAATTTTTATGACTGCATAGGTAGATTTTAGATTTTGAAGTCTTCTGTTATTTTAGATTTTCAATGCCTTTGTATTATAAATCTTTTCAACTTAAACCGTTCGTTTGGCTACCTTTGATACCTAAACCGGGTTTATAAAATGCACGATTTGAAAGAAAAGATTGACCTTTTGCGCTTGCCTCGCCACATTGCAATAATTATGGATGGCAATGGCCGTTGGGCTAAAGAAAAAGGTGAGGATAGACTTTTTGGGCATTTTCACGGGGTAGAAAGCGTGCGAAACATCGTTGAAGGATGCGCTGAGTTAGGGGTTGGATTTCTTACCTTATATGCATTTAGTACTGAAAATTGGGACAGGCCGGAAAACGAGGTTAATGGATTAATGGCCCTGCTTGTTGATACTATTCGCAGGGAAGTAGATACACTTAATAAAAATAACATAAAGCTGCACGTCATTGGCGACATGAACATGTTGCCAAAATATGCCTTCGAAGAATTGGTCGAGGCTATGGATATGACAAGTCACAATACGGGTTTGAATTTAGTGATGGCGCTAAGCTATAGCAGCCGATGGGAGTTGTTAAATGCGGTGAAGAATATAGCAACAGATGTTCAGGCAGGAAAAATAGAGCCCGATGCAATCAGCTACGATACCCTTGAAAATTACCTGTGCACCAGCGACTTTCCTGATCCTGAACTGATGATACGAACTAGTGGAGAGTATCGCATCAGCAATTTTCTGCTTTACCAGTTGGCTTACGCCGAGTTATATTTCACTAATACCAGATGGCCTGATTTTAGAAAAGACAATTTATACGAAGCAATCCTCGACTTTCAATCCCGTGAAAGAAGGTTTGGCAAAATCAGCGAACAACTACAGGCCGACCTTAAATAATGCTACACTGTCTTTTGTTTCCCATTCACAGAAGCATCTTACTATTTAACAAACACTTTTAATTATTCCTGTTAATTTGCCCCAGATTGGAAAATCTAGGCTCCGTAAGCTGTATTTAAAGCGGGCAAAAAAACAACCAAATCAAGATATTGATGCGTAAAGTTTACAAACTCTTCTTATTGTTATTTGCAGCTTGCTGGGTTACCACACATGCTTCATCTCAGATTATTCCGCCGCCAATTGGCGAACTGGAAAAGCCGGTGTCTATTGATGTTAATTTAGAAAATATATTCACTCAAAAAGTTCCTCATAAATACAAAGTGGCAAGTGTAACTGTTGCAGGCAATCAATATTTCGATGCTGCGCTGCTTACTTCTATTGCCAATATTAATGTGGGTGATGAAATAACAATTCCTGGCGGAGATAATTTTTCCAAAGCAATTAATAATCTTTGGAAGCAGAACTATTTTAGTAATGTTGAAATTTATATTACTAAACTCGAGGGCACCAACATTTCACTTGAAATTCAGGTTACAGAAAGACCTCGTTTATCTTCATTTATTTTCAAGGGAATAACAAAAAGCCAGGGGGAGGATCTGACACCAAAGGTAGGTTTGGTAAGAGGACGGATTGTGACAGAAAACAATCGCAGATCCGCTACTGAAGCCATCGAAAAATATTTTGCCGAAAAAGGATATACAGGAGTTAAAACCGATATACAGGAAGTAAAAGATACAAAGGCAGATAATTCCGTTATTATGACCCTTTCTGTAAACAAGGGAAATAAAGTAAAGATTAGCGATATTAATTTCGAAGGTAACACTGTTCCTGCTAGCAGGCTTGAAAAGCAAATGAAAGGAACTAAGGAAATGACAAGGCTTACTGTCCATCCGCCTAAAGATAGTACCGGTGCAATTGCAGGTACTCACCTAACTTTTAACGACTATTTGCGTCAAACCGGTTTTCTTTCCTTTACTAAAACCAAAGAATTACTTGACCCTTATCTCCGGTTGAAACTCTTAACTTCTGCCAAATTCAGCCAGAAAAAGTACGATGAGGACAAAGAAAAAATTCTTGAATATTACAACTCCTTAGGCTATCGTGATGCCGCCATTGTTTCTGAGAGCCGCTCTTACAACAGTAAGGGAAACCTTAATATTAACATTAAGGTAAATGAAGGTCACAAGTACTATTTTGGAAATATTACCTGGAGAGGTAATACAAAGTATTCAGACAGTATTCTGGCTGCAATACTAGGAATACAAAAAGGTGATACTTATGACCTTGATTTGTTAAATAAAAAGCTTGGAAAAACGATGTCACCTGAGGGAGGCGATATCAGCGGTTTATATATGGATGATGGTTATTTGTTCTTCCATTCAGAAGCAGTAGAGTCTGCGGTATATAATGATACAATTGACCATGAGATACGAATAGTAGAAGGACCCCAAGCCACACTAAAAAACATTCGTATAGCAGGAAACGAAAAGACAAAAGAACACGTTATCCGTCGTGAATTAAGAACCATTCCGGGAGAGAAATTCAGCCGTACCGATATTATCCGTTCTACACGTGAACTAGCGCAGCTCAACTTTTTTAATCAGGAGAAGATTAACCCCGGTGTTGTTCCTAATGCGGACGATGGTACGGTTGATATAAACTGGACTGTGGAAGAAAAGTCGAGCGACCAGTTAGAGCT
>JALYZZ010000411.1 GCA_030948675.1 Bacteroidota bacterium
GCACATAACTATCTTCATTTTGTAAACTGTTTTGTGATATAAGTGGAATAAATAAGTCTGCATTTTTTATGTTTTCGGTGATTACTTTTTTGAAATTATCTCCCGAATGCAACTTTTCTTTATCGTACCAGCAAACCACGTTGTTTAGTACTGTCAGGGTTTGTTTTAGCCGCTCAACTGCCTCGGCATCTTTTTTAGAGTAGCTGAGAAATACAGTCTTACAGTTAGCTTGGTTAGGATGCTTCATTTTCCATCTTGTAGAAAGTTCCTCCACAAAATCATTGGTGTTTCCCGCGTAGGTAACCGCGTTATGACTTTTAAGGAAGTCGTACTGTTTTTGCCTGAAATTTGACTGATCATTTACAATCATTATCTGGCTGTTTCTTTTTGCCCAATCCTGGATCCTTTCGTTGGAGACCACTCTAACGAGAAATCTAACGAGCCATTCGGGATTAGTGCAGCCCAGAAACAGTAGAGTTTTATTTTTTAACGCATCTAAAACGGAGGTCGCATATACGTTCATCTTCTCCTGGAACGAAGCGGTGAATTCCAGCATTTCTTCTTCTGTTACAGCTGGGTCGGCTGATTTGAAAGATCCAAAAACATTAAATAAAAGAGGCGCCTCCAGGTCTTCAATATCGTCGCAGTCTTTAAACCTGGACCGGATGGAAAAATCAATAGCCGATGCTTGCTGGTTTCTAACCTTCTTAATTGTATTTGCAATGATATTGTCGTAAACAGTGGTATTAAGATAAAAGGAGAGGAGGTCTATTGAGAAGAATTTTTCTAACAAGGGAAACCGCTGACTTAACATTTCAGTATTTTCCCTAAGTGTTTTATTAATATCCTTTGGAAGTAAATTTTTTTCTTTTCTTAAAAGCTCCACCGCATCTGGTAGTGATAGCGACTCATCTTGCTGCAAGTTGTTATCCTCCAGCAATTTTTTAGACAAAAAATTATCCAGGCTTTCAGCTTTGCCATTTGCCTGAAACGTAAACAATTCACCTCCTATAATTGGTATAAGCTGTTTGTCTGAAATTGCACTTAACAGTTGCTGCCAATCTACTTCCGTTGCGACATTGCTATTCATAGAATTGATTTAGGTTGACCCCGTCTTTCATTAGCCTTAAAAGTTATCATACTTTTTTGACGATCGCAACTTTTTGCTAAACAAATTTTATTGTAAAGGCCCCTATGCCAGAATACAGTTCGTAAGATTATTTTTTATGAAAGTGCGAATAAAACGGGCAGCATAACCTGTTGGCAATTCTGCGTTGCGCTATTATTAATTGTTGTTTTTACTACAACCCGGAGCATTTCAAGGAAGGGAGCCTCAGCATGGTTATACAGTAGAGTTAAAATAAGTATTTGCAGCGTTGGGCTAACCCTTGGTCACAGTACTGTTAAATACCACAATAAAACCCTACTCGTTTGGTAGACGAGTAATTCTTACTTAATTTTGCGTCTTCGTAAACAAAATGGTTGGCAATGTCTCCAGAATTAATTCAACAAATAGAGCCTTTACAATTAAAAGCAAAGGAATTATCTATCCCGGAAATGCTAGCACATCTAACGGAAGTTTTTTGCAGCCGCGTTACTTTTTCTACCAGTTTTAGTTTTGAAGACCAGGCCATTGCGCATCATATTTTGAGTAATCATCTTCCTGTTAAGATTTTTACGCTGGATACCGGGCGTCTTTTTGCAGAGACTTATTCTGTCTGGAGCGCAACAAACGAAAGATACAATACTACTATCAAAGCAATGTATCCTAAAAATGCCTTGCTTGAAGAATTGGTGACAGAGCGAGGACCAAATTCCTTTTATGAATCTCCACAAAATAGAATTGACTGCTGTCATATACGTAAAGTGGAACCACTAAGGCGCGCGCTGGCAGGAAATGCAGTTTGGATAACCGGACTTAGAGCCGAACATTCTGCCAACAGGCACGACATGCCTTTGGTAGAATTTGATGCAACAAACAATATTATTAAGTATCACCCATTGCTGCACTGGACCACTGAAGAAGTCAGGCATTATATAAACGAGTTTAATATTCCCTATAATATTCTTCACGATCGTGGATTTGTAAGTATTGGCTGTGCCCCCTGTACCAGGGCGATCAAGCCGGGCGAGGATTTTAGGGCTGGAAGATGGTGGTGGGAAGATAGTAGCAAAAAAGAGTGCGGCTTGCACGTTCATGCGCCTGAACCAGCAATTGTTGCAAGCAATTAATATTTTTTAAAAAGACGATATGAGTCAGTACCGGTTTGATTACCTGGACCAATTAGAATCAGAGGCGATACATATATTTCGTGAAGTAGCAGGGCAGTTTGAACATCCTGCATTATTGTTTTCGGGCGGTAAAGATTCAATTACGCTTGTTCACCTCGCGTTAAAAGCTTTCCGGCCAGGTAAATTTCCTTTTCCATTAGTTCACATTGATACAGGGCATAATTTTTCAGAAGCTCTGGCATTTAGAGATGAATTGGCTAAAAGCATTGGAGAAAAGTTGATTGTTCGCAGCGTAGAAGATACGATCAAAGAAAAAGGTTTGACAGAACCAAAAGGAAAGTTTGCAAGTAGAAATGCATTGCAAACCTATACCCTGCTAGACGCGATAGAGGAATTTAAATTTGATGCACTGATTGGCGGAGCAAGAAGGGACGAGGAAAAAGCAAGAGCTAAAGAAAGGATATTTTCGGTGCGGGATGAATTTGGTCAATGGAATCCAAAGTTGCAACGCCCCGAGTTATGGAATACCTATAATGGTAAAATTCATAAAGGAGAAAATGTACGTGCTTTTCCTATTAGCAACTGGACAGAGCTAGACGTTTGGAATTATATACGCAGGGAAAATATAGAATTACCTTCTATTTATTTTTCTCACGAAAGAGAGGTGATAGAGCACGAGGGTCAATTGGTGGCAGTATCTGACTTTATTAAACTGGATGCAACAGATATAGTGTTGAAAAAGCAGGTGCGTTACCGCACCGTCGGCGATATGACTTGTACTGCCGCAGTTGAGTCTCATGCTACACACATTGATGATATTATTAGCGAAATTATCGCTACAAAAACGAGTGAAAGAGGAGAGACGAGAATTGACGATAAGGTATCCGAAGCGGCTATGGAAGACAGAAAGAAGGGGGGATATTTTTAATCGCTGAACTGGATTTAATGGGATTGTTAGAATTTGTAGGGTGGAATAAGTTGATAGATGCCTGTTGACAGATGACAGAGAAAAGAGGGTAAAAAAGTCAATTCTATCACCAATAGAAATGAAACTGCACGGCCTCCCTTTCAGGAATAGAACACGTGCTGGTGACGAAATAAAATTAAAAAAAACACAATCAAGCCCCTTTCGGGATTTACGGCAACATGGACATATTAAGATTTATAACCGCCGGTAGTGTGGATGATGGAAAAAGCACTTTGATCGGGCGTCTTTTGTACGACAGCAAATCAATATTGATAGACCAGTTGGAAGCAATTGAAAAGCAAAGCAAGAATCGTGAAGACGGTGAAATTGATCTTGCCTTGCTTACCGATGGGCTTCGTGCTGAAAGGGAACAAGGCATTACCATTGATGTAGCTTATAAGTACTTTTCTACTCCTAAGCGTAAGTTTATCATTGCAGATGCACCGGGTCACACCCAGTACACGCGTAATATGGTAACCGGTGCATCGAATTCTGAACTTGCCATTATTTTAGTAGACGCAAGAAATGGGGTTGCAGAGCAAACCCGCCGACATTCAATCATTGCCTCGCTATTGAATATTCCACACATTGTAGTGGCAATTAATAAGATGGACCTGGTAGATTATTCGCAGGACGTGTACAATAATATTGTGATTGACTACACCGGGGTGGCAAAATCACTTGGACTTAAAGATGTAAAATACATTCCCATTAGTGCGTTAAACGGAGACAACATTGTAGACAAATCTGATAATTTATCTTGGTATGAAGGTGAAAGTCTATTGCATCACCTTGAAAATGTAGAAGTAGCCAAAGACGTAAATTATACCGATGCAAGGTTTCCTGTGCAGTACGTTATTCGTCCGCAGGTTGATGAACTGCATGATTATCGCGGTTATGCGGGTAAGATAATCAGCGGCGTCTATCGCAGGGGTGATAAGGTAGCTGTACAGCCTTCTGGAATAGAAACAACATTGAAAGCGATTGAAATAGCAGGAAAGGAAGTGGACGAAGCGTACGCTCCGCAAAGCGTAGTATTGCATTTGCAAGATGATGTAGATGTTAGCCGTGGCGATATGATTGTTTTGAAAGATAATCGGCCGATGGTGGAACAGGAGTTCGAGGTACTCCTGTGCTGGATGGGAAACAAACCATTGCTTCCCGGTAATAAATATCTGTTTCAAATCAATAGCCGGGTAGTCAGAAGTGTGGTACGCGATATAGAATACAAACTGGATGTAAACACATTGCGCAAGGTTGATGCACCTGAGAAAGTAGAGCTGAACGACATCGTTAAAGCAACAATTAAAACGGCCTCCCCAATACCGATGGACTCTTACAAAAATCTTAGGGTAAATGGTGGCGCTATCTTAATCGATGAAACAAGTTTGGTAACAGTTGGCGCTTGTATGATACAATAAAAAAATATGCAGTCAGATTTTCCCTGTCTTGAACCACTTGAAACGGAACAGAAAAAAGAAATGAGTCAACAGGAATTTATAAATGCAGTCTTTAAAAGAAACACTACTTGCTTTAGAGGTTTTCCCGACAAGCAGATAGCTGAAGATTTTATTGACGAATTGTTTTTCTTCCTGTTCGGTACTCACGAGAAAAAGCTGGGTCAGGATAAGATGGAAATGCAGTACGAGGGCATTAAAAATACTTTTTCTGCATTGTTGTTTGAGTTGATAAAGGATGAGAACCAGGTCAATCAGCATACCGTCGGTTTATTTAATGCTATACCCGGTATTTATAAACATTTGCTGTTAGATGCGGAAGCGATTGTAAAGTTCGATCCTGCCGCTCAATCAATTGAGGAAGTATTGGTTGCCTACCCTGGTTTCTATGCGACCGCCATTTATCGTATTTCGCACCAACTGCATCAGCAGGGAATAAAGACACTTCCACGGTTGTTATCAGAATATGCGCATAGTAAAACAGGCATTGATATTCATCCCGGGGCCAAAATAGGAGATTCTTTTTTTATTGATCATGGCACAGGCATTGTCGTTGGCGAGACTGCTATTATTGGAAATAATGTAAAGATTTATCAGGGTGTAACCTTAGGCGCTTTAAATGTGGCAAAGAGTGCAGCTAGCACAAAGCGCCATCCGACTATCGAAGACAACGTGATTATTTATTCTGGTGCTACTATTTTGGGTGGCGATACCGTAATCGGTCACGATTGTATCATAGGTGGAAACGTTTGGCTTACTTACAGCGTACCTCCATATTCGGTAGTGTATCATAAAAGTGAAATACAGGTTAGAGACAAAAACCCTTTGCCGGAAGCATTGAATTTTGTCATCTAGGCTTGTTAAAAAGTGTTTCGGAAAGCGAAAGTTAAGCAATGTAAAACGTAGCTCTTAAAAGACAGTAAACCAACGGGTAAGGTTCAAATAAATGAAAGCTCAAAACATATTAGAAACAATTGGCAATACGCCTCACGTACGCATTAATAAGCTCTTTGGTGAAGACTATGAAGTATGGATAAAACTGGAAAAGAATAATCCGGGGGCGAGTATTAAAGACAGGATTGCATTGGCAATGGTTGAAGATGCCGAGGTAAAGGGACTGCTGAGAGCTGGAAGCGTAATTGTGGAGCCAACATCGGGAAACACTGGTATCGGGCTGGCAGTTGTTGCAGCTGTAAAAGGCTACAAGTTAATTGTTGTGATGCCCGAAAGTATGAGTATCGAAAGAAGGAGGTTGATGGCCATCTATGGGGCAGAGTTTGTGCTAACACCCCGCGAAAGGGGTATGAAAGGTGCGATAGAAACAGCTGTAGAAATTGTATCAACTACTGCTAATGCCTGGATGCCTGCGCAATTCGATAATCCTGCCAATACTGACGTTCATCGTCGTACGACCGCACAGGAAGTGCTAAACGATTTTCCCGAAGGTTTAGATTATATCATTACCGGTGTAGGTACAGGTGGACACATTACAGCCTTAAGCGATATTTTAAAACCCATGTGGCCTGATCTAAAAGTCTTTGCTGTAGAGCCCGCGTTGTCTCCGGTAATTAGCGGTGGTGCTCCGGGACCGCATCCCCTACAAGGGCTAGGTGCTGGTTTTATTCCATCTATTTTAAATATGGCTGGTCTTGACGGTGCTATACAGATACAAAAAGACGAGGCTTTTGAGTATGCACAAAGAGCGGCAAAAGAAGAAGGCATACTGGTAGGCATTTCATCAGGGGCTGCAT
>JALYZZ010000135.1 GCA_030948675.1 Bacteroidota bacterium
ATATATACCTGCTGGTCACTCTATTTTTAAAACAACCAGGAAAGCATATATGAAGGAAGTGAGCTCTCTTAGAGTTAGTCCACCAGCTAGATCAGTTGTAAAGAAAAATGGGGATGATTTAATTGCAGTGGCAAAGGTAGGCCACGGCTATGTGTTTGCCGTCGGCGATCCATGGTTATATAACGAATACACCGATGGCAGAAAGCTGCCGGCTGACTTTCAAAACTTTAATGCGGCGCAAGATCTAGTAAAGTGGTTGCTGACGATTAAAACAAATAAAAACGATGTGCTGCCATGGCGTAGTTTACGTCGCAAATAAAAGACAATTGAAGGCTGGCACTAAAGAATTTGTTTGCCCCTATAAGGGCATCTTGTTTGTAAAAATGGAAGTGAAATTTGCTAAAGCCTCCGTAGGAGTCTGTCGTTAACAGGAAGCGCCTATGAAGCTCCAAGAACTTTAAATGTGAAATCTTCTGTAAACGGTAGCTTCTATGGAGCTTGATTTTGCGACATTCATTTAGTATTAAGTATTAAAAAACACTTGTTTTAGTAATATCTGCACAAGTATAAAAATACCTTCTTGCAGCATTAATTATTCTTATGAATCTATCACGTGCCTCCCTTTCGCAGATTTCAGATAAAAGCCTCCAGGTGCCTTCCGAAAAAATCCTTCAGCTTCCTGAAAAGGTTTTACAATTTGGCACAGGGGTTTTACTTCGCGGCCTTCCTGATTTTTTTATTGACAAAGCAAATAAACAAGGCATTTTTAACGGGCGGGTAGTGGTAGTAAAGTCAACTTCACAAGGTGGAACAGATGCTTTTGCAGCACAGGATGGTTTATTTACTCAATGCATTAAAGGACTGGAAGGGGATACTAAGATTGAAGAACACATTGTGAATGCAAGTATCAGCCGGGTATTGTCAGCAAAAGAGCAGTGGAATGAAATACTAGAATGTGCTGCTAACCCCGAAATCGAAATTGTTATCTCTAATACAACTGAGGTTGGAATTACCCTGGTTAAAGAAGATAGAATAACGGCAAGGCCGCCTACGTCTTTTCCCGGCAAATTACTTGCTTTCTTGTATCAACGATATCAGGCATTTAATGGCGATGCAGCAAAGGGAATGACCGTCATTCCAACGGAATTAATTGTGGATAACGGAAAGAAGTTAAAAGCGATTGTGCTTGAATTAGCCAGGCTTAACGATCTTGATAATGCTTTCATTAATTGGGTTGACACTTCCAATTATTTTTGCAATTCTCTTGTCGACCGAATAGTACCTGGCAAATTGCCAGCTACTGAATTGGAAGCATTTCAAGAAGCGTTTAACTACAAAGATGAGCTGATGATTATGAGTGAAAGTTATGGTCTCTGGGCTATTGAGGCGGGGGATGAAATTATAAAAGAAAGACTATCGTTTCATCGAGCCGATAGCGGTGTTGTTATTGCTCCTGATATCAACAAGTTTCGCGAATTGAAACTCAGGATACTCAACGGTACACACACCCTCACATGTGCGTTAGCTTACCTTGCTGGCTGTATTACTGTAAAGGAAGCGATGGATGATGAAGTAATTTCAGGCTACGTGACTGCTTTAATGGTCACTGAAATTGCACCTGCAATTGTTACTTCATGCTTATCTTTGAGCGAGGCGAAAGCCTTTGCAGAAAAGGTGCGCGATCGTTTTCGAAATCCCTTTATTGAACACAAGTGGTTAAGCATTTCGGTGCAATATTCGTCGAAGATGAAGCTGCGCAACGTACCAATTTTACTAAAGCATTATGAGGTAGAAGGTAGCGTGCCCCAATTAATGGCCCTCGGTTTTGCTGCTTATATTTTGTTTATGCGATGCATTAAATCAGGGGATCATTTTATGAGTACGGCAACCAGAAAAGAATATACAATACAAGATGATCATGCATATTGGTTTGCAGATCGAAATGAGTTAACAGGCAGTGAATTGGTTCAGGCTGTACTAGCCAATACTGAATTTTGGGGAAATGACTTATCACTGCTTCCAGGTTTTACGAAGGCGGTTTCAGAAAAATATAAACAATTGAAATACGGGCAGGTTAAGCATACAATTAGCGCATGCTTATCCGAAAACGTTTTGTCTGCAAGATGATGATTATGAAAAAGAATATCTTAAAAGTACATCCTGATGATAATGTTGTTGTAGCGCTTCGAGACCTTCTAAAAGGAGAGGAGGTTGCGCTAGCCGGGAAAACGTACATAGTAGCTGAAGATATACCGGCCAAACATAAGTTTACCGAAACAGCATTAGTCGAGGGCGAGTCGATTTTTATGTATGGTGTGTTGGTAGGCAAAGCGCAGGCTCGTATTGCTGCCGGCGCCAGAATTTCAACAGCCAATGTGAAGCATGCATC
>JALYZZ010000142.1 GCA_030948675.1 Bacteroidota bacterium
AGATACAACAGTTCACAAAAAAAATATTACTTATCCTACGGATGATAAGTTATATAAGAAGATCATAAAAAAGGGCTGAATCTTTGTCAATAAAGAAAATATAGACCTAAGACAGTCGTATGCCCAAGTAGTTAAGAAGCTAAGTAATCAACATACTAAACATGGTGCCAATGCTAAACGTAAAGCAGGCGAAAGGATAAATATTATAGGCGGCAGATTAACTAGAGATGTAGCACACAAGTTGCCACTGGACAGGCTTGGAGTGTATTTACCAGCCTTGAAATTGTTTTAAAAAGATTTGTCACAAAAGCAAAAGGATAGCAAAGAGATTTATAATTTGCATGAACGCGAAGTAAAGTTCTATTGAAAAGGAAAGGAACATAAAAAATATGAGTTTGACATTAAAGTATTAGTCTTAATTGACCAGCAAACACAAGTTATAAGGAGGAATAAATTTTACCACAACAATACATGAATTAAAGACTTTTCCAGAGGTGCTCAAGCAGTATGAGAGACTGAATGATCAGTAACTGAAAGCAGTATATGTTGATAGAGGTTATAGAGGAACTAAGAAATACAAAGACACAAGTATTTTAGTTCCTCCTCCAAATTAAACATTTTTAAGAGCCAATGAAAGAAACATAGCAGAAGATCAGCGATTGAACCAGCAATAGGACATTTAAAATAAGATTATCGATTATATCGAAATTTTTCTAAAGGAATAGCAGGTGAAAACATAAATGTGCTTTTTGTCTACGTCCGCTTGGAACTTCAGACGACTAATAACCCTCTTGCTTTCAGAGGCAATAAGACGTTGGTTCCTTATCATTGGCAGCGACTGCTGATATTTCCAGGAAGAATTATGGATCTTTTTATAAACTGGATTTTTGAGGTCGAGTAGGTAGTAAAACATCAATCTTCTTGTGCTTTATAATCCTGCAACTTCAGCAACTTTACTAAAAAAATTAAGTGCGTTTTTTAAGTTAATCGTGCTGTTTTTATCAATTCAATATATCAACCTTTTTATATTCTTGTATCTTACAATATACCTGAGTAAAATAAGACATTTTGAAAATAGCAAATGCAAATCCTCTGGCACCATCTTTAAAGCCCAAAAAGAAGAAATAACTGCCAAGAAAATAAGCTGGACCAACGAAGATGCTGTCAAGTAGTTTGTACTTCAACTGTTGCTTCCATGTCCATCTCTCGGTAATCTTGCTGTCCCTTACAGTCTTTAGAAAACGTTTTGCTTCCCAGCTTGCATAGTCATCGTGTTTCTTTAAATAATGCGAGATACCCCTAAAATCGTGATGATCAATTTTATTTTCTATAACTCCTATTTCGCCAACTAACACCGGGTGTTCATGCACCTCCATATCCAATTCGCTCCATTGTTTCTCGTCTATAAATTCATATTCCCCTGCTCCTACCATAAAAAGAGCCAGTTTTTTTAACGGATAGCCACCATTTAATTGTTTTCCTAGAAAATAAACTGAGTAACTGAGCCAGTATCCCACTTTGTTAGATTTTGGCAAAATAACCTTCAATTCATTTTTAAAATTTTCTGTCAAGTATTCATCAGCATCGAGAAATAAAATCCACTTAGTTTTCGGTTTAAAGTTTCTTAAAAACCAATTTCTCTTTTTGGGAAATTTGCCATCCCATTCAAATCTTATAAATTCCACTCCGAACTCGTCACAAATTTTTTTTGTACTGTCGGTACTATTTGAGTCAATAACAACAATATTTAGAGCCAGATCTTTGCCAATAGCTTTGAGGCATCCGGGTAAATTTCGTTCCTCGTTTCTTACAGGGATAGCAATAGTTAAATCTAGAGGAAGAAACATGAAATAAATAATTTTTGCTGCGCAGGTTTTTGAATTAAAACACTATAAATAAGTTTTATAGATTGCTGTTGAGGTTTTGGACTATGAGTTGTTCATATCGACTTTGTAGCGAAGTCCAGGAATAAGTAGAGAAAGCATACGACCAAAGCTTTTCTTTAGTGACGTTAGCTTCATCCACTTGTTTTATCAAACCAGCTAAAACTTTCTCTTCAGTTAAGTCTCCATAAATCGCATAGTCCTTTAAAACTTCTCGTACAACAAAATAGTTATGAACGATGGGCATTAAACCAAATTGTTGTGCTTCAATTAAAACTCTACCAAAACCTTCGGTTGTGGAAGCAAGAATAAAGTAATCTGAAACAGATAAATATTTGTATACTTCCTGAGGACTTACTTCTTTTATCAAATAGGTATTAGCCTGCAACAACTTTTCAGCGAGTTTTATTATTGACTGGCTGTTACTATCTAAGTGCCCTAATAGTACTAAAAAATACTCCCCCCCCTGTAAGGCTGAAAACTCTTTAACAATGTAGTCCATTCGCTTATGGTGTGTATTAATAGCGCCGACAGAAATAATTATCTTTTTATTGGTTGGAAGATTTAGGTCGATTTTCAGGGTATTCTTTTCAGAATAAGATTTAAAATGACAATCGGGGGCTATATCGAATGCATAAGGAAGCAGTGTTTGTTTTTCAGCCGGAGTTCCTGCATCAACGGCCTGTTTAGTATAAACTTCTAAAAGTTGCTGTACGTGGTCTTCGTTACGAAAAACTGGTCCGGCAGGAGCTCCGTTTGAAAGAAGCAACTTGTATTTAAACCTAAACAGTTTGCGTAAATACCACAACAACTTACCCAAGGCAGTATCACTGTAGTAGATCAATGAAGGCCTGTATCTGATTAGATAAGGCACCATACCTAATGCAAAAGAACACTGCTCTAACCAATAATTGTTGAAGCGAAAGATATTTTTAATAAACGTTGCAAAACCGCTACTTCTTTTGATGCAAGCAATTTTCAGTTCTCTTTCTGTTTTTCTGCCCGCTCCTTTAAGCAGAAATAAATTAAAGTAACTTGAGGTTTTAAGATGATCATAACACTCCCTGGTAAAAGATTCATAACCTCTGTTAATATGACCAAGACCCGGACAGGCCAAAAAAACTACTGCTTTTTTTCTTACCATACTCACTGTAATTAAATCTGCCTTGCGCTCGAAACAAGCATTTATTTTAAAATTTCGAAATCAATTGATTAAAAAAATCGTTACTCCAAACCAGGTTTTGCTTGTTGGCGATATGTATTTCTTTATGGTCGTTTTGTGCAGGGAGACTAAGGGTTTCAAATCTCAAACTATACGTTTTGGCAATTTCAGAATAAAACTCCGGAGGATTAAAAATACTTCTCAGTTCTACTACAATAGTTTCTTCCTGACAAAAAACAATATTAGTTAAAGCAGCTCCGTGAAGGGCAACCACCACTTTTGCCTGAGATAAAACAGTTATTTGTTCAACTAAAGATAATTTTATCGGATCTATAATTTCAAAATTAATTTCTTTTAACCTTAGTATTAATTCTTCTTCACCTATAAGACATCTTTTCGATTGTTTACCTCTAACCATATAGATGTTTTTTACCCTTACCCTAATATCGAGCGAAACTACCTTCTTTTTAAACTCGTCCAGTAGCTTTTTTTTCCATTTTGGAAACGGCCTACCAACATAACTGAGACTAAGATCGCTAACAATTAAATCACTGACCTGAAACGTTTCCCAAGCTGCTAATCTTAATATCTTTTCATTAGAAATTTTAAGCAATTTAAAAGTATCGTTTTCATAGCGTCTATCACCCGTGTGAATAACTATCAATCTTTTGTTCAGGTCACTAAAATCCTGTTGCCAAATTAGCAGAAGGCGTGGCAATAAATCAGCTATCCAGTGATAATAATTTCCTTTTGCCTCAGGAGTTATTAAAAAAATTGCTTTTTGTACTTCCCCCATTCTCCTCCCAAGGTATGGAGAGGATAACGCCAGGTGTACATCGTTGCCATAAGCAAAATTGATAAAACGGTTATAAACTTTATTGTCCTGATCTATAATCGCGCCTCCATCAATTCCTGAGACAATGACGTTTGGCAATTGCCAGATATTTATTTTTGTTTCATCTTCAACTAAAGTTTTGATTAAATATGCATTACTGGGTCTGTCCGTCAAAGACGGTGCTTTACCAAAAGGGTTGCCTATCTGTATAAGCAACGAAAGCTTCCTAAGATTTTTAAGAATAATTCTAAAAAGATAATACTTCATTTCTATAGGTAATCATTTAGAAATGGGTCTTGCCGGATTACCTTTTACTACTGTATTTGCCTCTACATTTTTTGTAACGACGCTACAAGCCCCTACAATCGAATTATTACCAATTGTAATACCAGGTAAAATAAACGCGCGGGCACCAATAAACGCGTGTGCGCCAATTACAATTGGTGCGGTGATCAGGTTCATTTCGGGCTGATCGAAAGCATGAGTGCCAGTACACAAATAGGCTTCCTGGGCAACAGTGGCATGTTCCAGGATTTCGATTGAACCGAGAGAATAAGCATTTGCTCTGTCGCCAAGAGCCGCCCGATTATGCAGTGTTAAATTCCACGGTATTTGTATTCTGGCTCTTTGATGTACGAAGGGATGACCAAGAATTTTTGCACCAAATATTTTTAACCAAAAAAGTCGCCATGCATTTGCGGGCTTAGGGGTCCACGAACAAAAAAACAACCAGATGTATTCCCACAAGACCATTTTAATTTGTTGACTTCTATTCCAAGGGCTGTGATATGCGCTTTTTTGAGTATGAACTACCATGAAACTAATTATACTTTTTCGCTTCAGTCGTGAGATAAGTAAAATGAGTTAAAAATTCGTCTGCAATCACAGCAGAGGAATGGGTACTTCGCACATTAAGCGCTTCCACGCCTAACTTTTCAAGAAAAGCAAAATTAGATTGCAGTCGTTCAATTGCTTCACTCAAATTAAGTACAGCATCCTTGTCTCGATGATTGAAAACAACACCATTACTGTCGTGATGAATAAAATCTTTAAAACACGCAAGGTCTGAAACAACCGGAACGCACCCCCATGCCATTGCTTCTAAAGCAGCAAGACCAAAAGTCTCTCCTTGCTCTGCAACAGATGGATATGCAAAAATGGAAGCTTCCTCGTAAAATTTGTTTAAAACATCTATATTATAGATAGGCTCGCTAAATTCAATATTCGCGTCGTCTGCAAGTGCTTTTAGCATGTTTAAGTACGGCAATCCTCCTCCGCCCGCACTTATTTCCGACGGTCCGACAATTTTCAGCTTCCAATTGGTCTTAATTGACTTAAACGATTTAATTAATAAATCAATTCCTTTTTCAGGATGTATCCTTCCGGTATATAG
>JALYZZ010000180.1 GCA_030948675.1 Bacteroidota bacterium
GCGATGATCTGATTAGAGAATTAAATAGCATCAGCAACTACGATCCCGATCATTTGCCTGCTGAAATTGAGATCATTCAACTCATTAAACAAAAACATCCAAATCTTTTGCAGGTTGCCTGTTTCGATACGGCTTTTCATATAACCATTCCGGCTGTTGCAAAAACATTTGCCATTCCAAAAAAATATTATGATGAAGGCATTCAGCGTTACGGTTTTCATGGCATTTCTTACAGCTACCTGATGCAGGAATTGAAGCAAAAAAATGAAGCAGAAGCCAACGGCAAAATCATTCTTGCACATCTGGGCAGTGGTGCCAGCCTTGCTGCTGTTAAAGATGGAAAATGTATTGACACAAGCATGGGCTTTACACCTGCCGGTGGCATTGTAATGAGTACCAGAAGCGGCGATATTGATCCTGGTGTTGCATGGTATTTAATGCAGAAAGGAATGGATGCAAAAGAATTCAATGATCTGAACAATCATCAGTCAGGATTGCTTGGCATATCAGGCATCAGTGCCAATATGCAGACGCTACTTCAACAGGAAAAACAGAATACAAATGCGGCATTGGCAATTGATATTTTCTGTTATCAAATCAAAAAATTTATCGGCGCTTATACAGCCGTGTTAGGTGGATTGGATATACTGGTTTTTTCAGGTGGTATTGGTGAACATTCTCCGGATGTAAGAAGCAGAATATCTGATGGTCTTGAGTTTTTGGGAATTGAATTATGTGAGATAAAAAACATGAATAACGAAGCGGTTATTTCAAAAGAGGCAAGCAAGGTAAAAGTCTATGTTATTCCAACGAATGAAGAATTAATGATCGCAGAGTTTGTTTACAATATTATTGGAGTTAACAACCACGCATAATAATTAAATAGGTAATCCCGACAAAGAAGTTAAATGCGCGCTAATGTTTACATGAAACGTGTGAATGATGTAACATATTCAAAGAATGGTGTAACACTATACGAACGTATTGAAGTGACCTTTATATCCTGTAAGATTATTTGCAGATAATAACTATATGAAATGAAACAAATATAGAAACTGCGATTAAATGCAACTGTTCTATGTCAAAAAGCGAGCGATGTATTACTTCACTTAAAAATCAAAAAAATTATGTATTACAATTATGGAGGAATGAATCTCGTATGGTGGTTCGTATGGGGCATTTTGCTTTTTTGGATATTTTTTACGCCATATAATATTCCCGGGCAGCGCAATAAGAAAGATTCTCCGCTGGATATTTTACAAAGTCGCTACGCATCAGGAGAGATAAATCAACAGCAGTATGATGAGATGAAAAAAATATTGTTGGACTAATGTATCTGAATAAAGCTGTAGCCTGTAAAAAAGCAACCTACAGCATTAAGCAGAATAATTATTACTTCTTGAAAAGTGATGCCAGATGATGCCGGATAATAATGTTAGTCTTATTTCTACAATAAAAAGGACTTGAACAAACTATTAAGAAATTTTTTTACAAAAGCCGTGATAGAGACCTCGGGAGAGTCTAAAAAATTACGGTATTAAACTACTTCAATCTAAAATCAAAAATTATGTATTACAATTATGGAGGAATGCACCTGTTCTGGTGGTTTATCTGGGTATTCTTTCTCATTTGGATTTTTGCAACTCCATGGGCCATACCCGGTCAAAGAAGCAAAAAAGAAACACCTCTTGACCTTTTAAAGAAAAGCTATGCCCGGGGTGAAATTGATAAGATCGAATACGAAGAGAAGAAAAAAATAATACTCGAAATCCGGTAAATATTTCAAGTCTTCTTGAACCATTTTCATTACCTGATAAATTAAATATTATGTCAAATCAACAATTTAAAAAGTGCATAGATGCCTGCATAGAATGTGCTACTACTTGCAACCATTGTGCAGTTTCATGCCTTGAAGAAAAAGATGTTCAATACCTGACAAAATGTATCCGGCTCGATTTGGAATGCGCTGTTATTTGCCGTGCCGCTGCAGAAATAATGAGTTTAAACAGTAGTTACTCAAAGGATGTCTGCCAGTTGTGCGCAACCATTTGTAACGCCTGTGCCCAAATATGCGAACAGCATGCAAACATGGGAATGGAGCATTGTAGAGAATGTGCAGAAGCTTGCAGAGCCTGTGCTAAAGAAACTATGGAGGTTTATACAAATCTGGAGAAGCAAAACGGGGAAACAAAAGATGCAAATCAACAGTTGGTTCAGCACGATGAATGCGATGTTATCAGCCGTGCAGCAGCAGAATTGATAAGCCTGGCAAGTGCATATACCAAAGAAATTATTGAGTTGAATAAGACCATTTGTAATGCATCCGGTGAAGAAATTAAAAAGCATGCAAATATGGGAATGGAACATTTTGAAGAACATGCTACAACTGCAACAGAAGCACATCAGTACCTGGCAACACAGGATCGAAAAACAGAGGAAGGCAATCTGAACGAACCAGTAAAAAACAATGAACCTACTACAGAGAAGGCTGATGTTAACAAAAAAAAGAAACATCATTCTTCTGCTTTATTGGCTGCTTCCATGTGGCGAAGCCCGACAGGTCATTCATCATCCCATGTAAGCTCGGATGTTCGTGGAACCAGCGACCTGGCTAATGAAGGTCCATTTGTTTCTTACGAATAAATCAAGATTTATGGCACGCCATGCTGCCTTGCTTTCATTGCAATTATCCATCCTGGTTGCACAATGTAAAATGATAAAATGAAACAGTTCAACAATCTTTCAACACAGGAAAATAAAGAACTTCTTACGTTTCCTGCCTATATATCACTACTTGCCGCTGATAGTGATGGCAAACTTGATAACGCTGAAGAAAAGTCTGCTATAAAATTCTCTCATATTAAAACCTTTTCTGCAGACCCGCTTCTTACTGAATTTTATAAAGAGGCTGATAATGTTTTTAAACGCAATATTGAACAGCTTGATAAAGAATTACCGAACGAAAGAAAGAGCCGCGAAGCAGCAATAAAAAAAGAATTGGTAAAGCTTGAAAAGATTGTATTGAAGCTGGGGGAAGCGTACACCACTGTTATGCATCGCAGTATGAAATCATTTAAAGAGCACGTATCACAGGCACACCACAATGTGCTGGTAGACTTTATTTTCCCGATGCCTATCAAAGGATTAAGCTATTAGTTAATCATAAATAACAACCATTTCTCTTTAGGGAGAAAGGCAGCGAATAATAACTTAAAAATGGAACATCAAATAACTACCAAAAAGCCTCCAAAAATGCCTGCAACGGATCATTCTAAAATGAACCATGACGGCTTGAAGCATGAGGATAACCCCCCGATGGGGATGGCTGATCACGATCATCACAAAATGATGATTACTGATTTTAAGAGGCGCTTTTATGTAGTGTTGGTACTAACTATTCCCATATTGTTTCTTTCGCCAATGATACAGCGCTTTATAGGTGTCAATTGGCAATTTGCGGGTTCATCTTATATTTTATTTGCTTTATCCACCGGAGTATTTATTTATGGAGGTTGGCCTTTTTTAAAGGGATTGGTGACTGAATTAAAGGACAAGAACCCCGGCATGATGACGCTGACAGGGTTTGCTATTTCGGTAGCCTATATCTATAGCAGTGCAACAGTATTTGGCTTAGCAGGAATGGATTTTTTTTGGGAGCTGGCAACACTAATCCTCATCATGTTGCTTGGGCATTGGATTGAAATGAAATCCATTGCAGGCGCTTCAAAAGAATTGGAGTTGTTAGTGCAGTTAATGCCTGACGATGCCCACATGGTAATGAGCGATAAAGTGCACGATGTAAAAACAAATACACTTAAAGAGAAGGATGTCATTCTTGTAAAGCCGGGCGAAAAAGTAGCAGCCGACGGAATAATATTGGAAGGCGAAAGCTACCTGAATGAATCGATGCTCACCGGCGAATCAAAGGCCGTAAAAAAGATAAAAGGTGATAAGGTAATTGCAGGTTCTATAAATGGTAATGGCTCTTTTAAAGTCACGGTGTCACATACCTCAAAAGACTCATTTCTTTCACAAGTTGTAAAGCTGGTGGATGATGCGCAGAAAGCAAAATCAAAAACCCAATTGCTGGCGGATACGGCTGCAAAATGGCTGACATTTATTGCATTGACTGCTGGCATTGCCACATTTTTATATTGGTATTTAACGGGGCAGGCTTTAGACTTCGCGATGGCCCGCATGGTTACCGTGATTGTTATTTGTTGTCCGCATGCTTTAGGACTGGCTGTACCGTTAGTCGTGGCAAGGTCAACATCATTGGCTGCAAAAAACGGACTGCTGATAAAGAACAGAACTTCTTTTGAGAATGCCAGAAAAATAACAACCATAGTTTTTGATAAAACGGGTACACTCACAATTGGAAAATTTGAAGTATCAAAAGTAGTTTCCCTTAAAAAAGATATTGATGAAAATGAACTCATTCGCCTCGCTGCAGCATTAGAACAAAAATCCGAGCATCCTATTGCAACCGGTATTCTTCAAAAGGCAAAAGAAATAAACCTTACTATTCCGGCAACTGAAAATTTTAATGCCATTACAGGTAAGGGGGTTGAAGCAACCGTAGAAGGCAAAAAAATATTAGTGGTTAGTCCGGGCTATTTAAAAGAAAAAAATATCGCTCTTCCCACTGATTTTAAAGCCAACGATACGGAAACAGTTGTGTTTGTAATCGTGAATAATGACCTGGCAGGGTACATTGCTTTATCTGATGAAATACGCCCTGAATCAGCAGACGCCATTAAAACCCTAAAAGAAAATAACATCAAATCAATATTGCTTACAGGCGATAACAATAAAGTTGCAAAAGCCGTAAGTAAAACGTTGGGCATGGATAGTTTTATTGCCGAAGTATTACCCAGTCAAAAATTAGAAAAAATAAAAGACTTGCAAAGCAAAGGAGAGTTTGTTGCTATGACAGGCGATGGTGTAAATGATGCACCTGCCCTGGCCCAGGCAGATATAGGTATTGCGGTTGGCAGCGGCAGTGATATTGCTGCGGAAACTGCCGGCATTGTGCTCGTCAACAGCAATCCGAAAGACATCGTGAGTTTGATCTTATTCGGCAAAGCCACACATCGGAAAATGATCCAGAATTTGATCTGGGCAACAGGCTATAATGTAGTGGCACTGCCACTTGCGGCTGGTGTGTTATATCATTCGGGCATATTGTTAAGTCCTGCAGCAGGTGCGGCTTTAATGGCCGTTAGTACTATAG
>JALYZZ010000218.1 GCA_030948675.1 Bacteroidota bacterium
CATGCCAGATAGCATTTTCAACATAAGGCTGAATTATAAGCGGCGGTACTCTAATAAGGGCCATATCAGGCACATCATCGGTATTAATTTTATAAGTAAACTTCTTTTCATAACGAAGCGATTCCAGCTCAAGGTAAAGTTGCAGGGCTTCTAATTCGCGGTCTAACGGAATAAAAGCTTCCTGTGAATTTTGCAGAATTAATCTTACCAGCCTTGCAAATTTTGACAGGTATTCCGATGCCTGCAACCTGTTATTTTCAAGAATGAATAAATTGATAGCACTAAGCGAATTGAAAATAAAATGCGGGTTCATCTGTGCCCTTAGTGCATGCATTTCCAGTTGCGATAATTTTTTCTGGCTCTCCAGCTTTTGAATTTGTAATTCATTTTCTGCAAGCTCACGAAGGCTCTTTTCATTTTTACGCTTTAGGAATATGGTACGAAAAATGAAACCGCTTACTATAAGCAAACATATAAAACCTGTGATAAGCATTTTTTTCTGGAAGGAGCTTTGTGACAATTCCTGCTGCTTAATTTTCAATTGCTGGTTTTGATATTGCTCCTGCTGATCTCTCATTTCCTGTTGCCTGAGTTGTTCGCTGAAAGAAATGTTTTGTATCTCCATAACTTTCTTTGTATTGAACAGGCTGTCTTTTGTTTTAATAGTTAGCTCTAAATATTTCGTAACACTGTCTGTATTGTGGTTTAATTTATATACATCAGACAATAAGTTAAGAGCCGCAAGTTTCCCTATGGGGAAATGAGCAGTTTTACTCAGTTCCAAAGCTTTATTTGCATAGAAAATGCTGGAATCCAGTTGCCCCGTTTTTTTAAAAATGCCTGCTGCGCCATTGTAATTATCCATCAGATCTTTGTTACCCTTGGCAAGAGCAGCACCCAATCTGTAATAGTTGAGTGCTGTGGAATAATCACCTGTTTTTGAATAAATATTACCAATTGTAGAGGCGAGAATACGGGAAAAGAAAACCGTATCCCGTGAAGTTCCCCATTTGCCCAAGCCTTTTAAAGATAAATCGTGAGCCTTATTTGCATATTGTAATGCAGAATCGAGCTGATTGAATGTTTCAAAAATTTGTGCTGCAAGCACAAGACAGGCAACATAGCGAGAAACGGTTTGATGGTTTTCCTGTTCAAAAACCGGGTTTAGTTTTGATTCAAGAAGGGATTTTGCTTTACGCAAATTGTAAATTGCCTGTGCATAATCTCCCGCTTCACGGTATATATCACTCAAAATAAAATATTCTTCAGAAATTGAAATGAAATTTTTTGTATGCTCGGCTGCTCTCATACCCTGAAGCCCATATTGAAGTGCCCCGATGTAATTGCCATTAATTTGATCAAGAGATGCGTACTGAGCATACCCCATGAATAATGCCTCATCTGATTCCATTTTTTGTGCCAGCAGAATATTTTGTTGTACATATACAGTTGCAGAATCCGAATTTGAAGGTATGTAATCCCAAATCAGATCTACAGTCTTGTAAAATTTTGTGGAATCATCTTTTGCAGAACTGATCAAATTCTTCAAACTGTCATACTGTTTCGTGGTTTGACTATATGCATTATGCAAATGTAGCAGGAGTAAAATTGTAATAAAGGCTTTTCTCATTAAATGCGTTTTGCAATAAAAAGATAAATATTAGACAGGTAATTGAATAATAAATGATGTCCCTTCTTCTTCTTTCGTTTCAACTTTCAATTCACCACCCTGAGCCTTGACAATATCATCACTCAAGGATAATCCTAACCCAGTGCCTTCACCGGTAGGCTTGGTTGTGAAAAATGGTTGGAATATTTTGTCTACTATATTTTGCGGAATTCCATTACCGTTATCCGTTACCGTTAGTATTAGGTTATCGACATTCTTTTTGGTACTTAATAAAACGGTTGGCTCATATCCTGAAGTTAGTTGTTTAGCTTTTTCACTCACGGTATAAAAAGCATTGTTATATAAATTCAACAGCACTCTTCCAATATCCTGTGGAATGATATTTATGTTTCCAATTGAGTTGTCAAAATCTGTTTTTATTTCTGAATTGAACGATTTGTCTTTTGCCCTTAATCCGTGATAAGAAAGTCGTAAGTATTCCTCGGCTAATGCATTGATATTAGTTTGTTCTTTTACACCTGTGCTTGACCGTGAGTGTTGCAACATCCCTTTTACAATAGCATCCGCACGCTTTCCGTGATGATTTATTTTTTGTTCATTCTCTTTGATATCATCAGCAATCGAATTCATTTCTTCTATATTTCCTTTTTCTATTTCTTCTTTTAATTCATCAATTAATTCACTATTTACTTCAGAAAAGTTATTGACAAAGTTGAGCGGGTTTTGAATCTCATGTCCAATGCCTGCTGTCAACTCACCCAGAGAGGCCATCTTTTCGGATTGGATTAGCTGGGCCTGGACATCCTTCAACTCTTTCAGACTTTTTTCGGCTTTCATTCGTTGCAAATCTGTTTCTTGTTTTTGCTGTTCGAGTATTGTATAAGCTTTGCGCCTGTGCCGGTTATTGCGCCAAAGCAGAACGGCAATTACGAGGAATACAGCTCCGATTGAAAGAACGAAGTACATCTTCAATTGGCTTTTAGCTGCTGCTGCGCCCTGAGGATATCGTCTTGTCTTGTTTGCTCATCAAAGGCCATGCTCTGGACATCCCTTTCATTCTCCCGGTTATAAATACTGTTGTTTAGCGCCAAGCCTAATTCGAGGTATTTTATAACGCTGTCACGTCTATCTGTTCTCTTATATATATCTGCCAGTATATTCACAGCCTGCAACATGCCCCTTCGATATGAGACGAAACTCCACTTTTGCAACACTTCGTTTGCGTAAAAAATACTCGAATCAAGATTGTTAGTTTCTTTATAGGTGAGGGCAATGCCATTGTAGGTTTCAATGATGTCTTTAAATTGAACGAGTGGTAATGCGAACCGGTAATAATACATTGCCGAATCATACTGCTTTATTTTCCTGCAACGGTCTCCTTGCAATTGATACAGCCATCCCCATGTTGC
Source organism: Bacteroidota bacterium (assembly GCA_030948675.1). Taxonomy (GTDB): domain Bacteria; phylum Bacteroidota; class Bacteroidia; order Chitinophagales; family Chitinophagaceae; genus Segetibacter. The sequence continues at coordinate 3,040 of JALYZZ010000218.1, forward strand.
CCCCTTTAGTGTTTTATTTATTTCGATTGCTTTTCGGACAAAGAAATTTGCTGAATCCATCTGGTTATTCAATTCATATATAGAGCCAATGATACCAGCGCCTATCAGGCCTTGTACACTTACTGGTTCACTCATCTCTAATCCTATTTCGGCATTCAACAGAGCTTTTTTGTAATCGCCAATATCACGATAGATATTGGCAATCATGTAATAGGCTATCGTTATTCCCTGCCGGTCTTTCAATGCTTCGTAAAGACGGAGTGAAAGAAACGCCCTTTGTAAGGCTTTTGTATAGTCGCCTACACCCCATAAGCCCCACCCCAACGACTGGTTATTATGGGCAGTACCTTTTTTATATCCAAGGTGGTTGGAGAGCAATACCCCTTGTTGTCCCAGCTTTACTGATTTTTCAGCCTCATTGAATGCAAATTGATACGACAACTCAGCCAGCCGGTTCGCCGTAGCTGTATCCTCTTTCATTGCCGGCAACAAGGCTTCCGATGAATCAAGCCTGCTTATATTATGGATTGTTAATTGCCTGAAGTCTTCAAGACCGTTTTGGGCATGAACATGTAGAAAACATATACAAAGAATAAAAATCAACGGACACTTCATAACATTAAATTAAATCAAACTTATATCATCCTTCTACCGGCAGTTGAATTGTAAATAGACTTCCCTCCCCTTCTCTTGTTTCCACTTTTATTTCACCTCCATGTGCTTTTATAATATCATAACTCAACGATAATCCCAGACCTGTTCCTTCACCCGTAGGCTTGGTTGTGAAAAAAGGTTGGAAGATTTTATCTACTATTTTTTGAGCAATGCCATTACCGTTATCCCTAACCGTTAGTGTTACGTTATTGACATTCTTTTTTGTAGTCAATAATACGGTCGGTTGATAATTTTCTTTTATTAATTTTTGTTTTTCATTTACTGCATAAAAAGCATTGTTGATTACATTGAGTAAGACTCTTCCTATATCTTGGGGAATAATATTTATATTTCCAATTAAGTTATCAAAATCTGTTTTTATTTCTGCATTAAAGTTTTTGTCTTTTGCTCTTAACCCGTGATAGGCAAGTCGCAAATATTCATCTGCCAAAGCATTAATATTGGTTGGTTCTTTTACACCTGTGCT
>JALYZZ010000311.1 GCA_030948675.1 Bacteroidota bacterium
GGTAACAGGATCAAGGGCTCCCAGCGGTTCATCCATTAATAGCACGGGCGGATTGGCTGCCAGGGCTCTTGCAAGGCCTACCCGCTGCTGTTGTCCTCCGCTCAACGATGCAGGATACTGATAGCTAAATTCCGGCGGCAACTTCAACGTGTCCAGTAATTCGGCAACCCGGCTTTTTATTCTTTGTTTGTTCCACTTTAACAGAGTAGGAACAATCGCAATATTTTCAAAAATAGTATAATGTGGAAATAACCCGTGATGCTGCAACACATAGCCTATTCCGCGCCGTAATTTTTCTGCCGGTTGAGCCTCTATATTTTTTCCGTTTACAATAATACTACCTGAAGAAGGTTCGGCTAATCGATTGATCATTCTAAGTGTAGTAGTCTTGCCGCATCCGCTTGTTCCCAGTAATACAACCGTCTCGCCATCAGCTACCGAAAAGGAAATGTTATCAACAGCTCTTGTATTGTTATAATGCTTGCTAACACTCTCTAGTTGAATCATTCAATAACGGCTGTTTAAATTCTATTGCCAGAGGTAAGATACATCATTTCAGCATTTCTAAAAGTCGTTATACACTTTGAACGAATGAGGTTTGTTGTAAACAATTTATTACCTCAACAGTTCGTCTATTACTAGTGGAGGTGGCGAAGAAAAACTTTTGTAGAAGACAAACCAATAAATCGGTGAAAACGATCCATCGAAAAACAGGTCACATCCAAAGCACAATGATCGCATTAGCGGGTAGTTTAAACAATGCTTATTTTCAATACTTTAATAGGGTTTTGGCAATTAAATTTAACAATGATGAAGAGAAACAGTGCATAGCTTTATTGAGTAAATAATTCGTAACTTTTTAAAAAATTTCTGATTGAAACTATTCATTTCAATTGCTCTCACAATTATTATTCTTTGTAGCTGCTTCTATGGCTTTTCTCAAAATGCGAACCTGGAATTTGTGGAAAACAAAGGCCAGTGGGACAATGCGGTTAAGTTTAAAGGTGTGATGAATAGTGGTGCTTTTTTTCTACAGGAAAAGGGATTTTCAGTTGTGCAGCACAGTGCTGCAGATTTAAACCACCTGCAGCAATTGAACCACGCCAGTATTGATTACACAAAAAGGGTTTCAACGAATGTTGTCCCGGTTCAGGATAATGATAAAGTAGTTATCCACTCACACTCTTACAATGTGCAGTTTGTAAATGCAAATACTCCTGTTATTACAGGCGACAAGCCACTTGCCTCCTATAATAATTATTTCTTGGGCAACGATCCGGCAAAATGGAAAGGTAATTGCAGTATATACCAGGCAGTTACTTACAAAAATATTTATCCTGGCATAGACGTGAGATACTACACCAATGAAGGCAAGTTAAAGTATGATATTGTTGTAAATGCAGGTGCAGACATGTCACGCATTGCATTGAAATATGAGGGAGTAGAAGGCCTTGAAGTTAGAAATGAACAGTTAGTAGTGAAAACCTCGGTCGGCAATATGGGTGAACTTGCTCCCTATGCTTATCAAGTAATAAATGGGCAGAAAAAGACCGTTGATTGCAGGTTTAAAGTGGCTGGCAGCGTGGTAAAATTCGCTGTTGGTAATTATACTTCGTCTTCTACCTTAGTGCTTGACCCAACGCTGGTCTTTTCAACTTTTACCGGTAGCACTTCAGACAATTGGGGCTACACAGCTACCTACGACACTGATGGCAGTTTTTACGCAGGTGGCATTGTTTTCGGCACCGGCTTTAAAACGAGTCCCGGAGCTTTTCAAACCACTTATGCCGGGGGCAACAATGATATTGAAGGCCTTAATGGTTTTGACATTGGTATCATGAAATTTTCGCCTGACGGCAGAAACAGAACTTATGCTACATACATTGGAGGGTCAAAAAATGAATACCCTCATAGTTTGATTTCCGATGCACAAGGCAATTTGATTATTGCAGGAAGAACAAGTTCTGATGACTACCCTGTAAAATCTGCTACTTATGGTGATGGAGGAGGTTATGATATTGTAATTACAAAATTAAATGCTGCAGGTAATGATCTGATTGGTTCGAAAAAAATTGGAGGAAAAGGAACAGATGGGGTTAACATAGCACCAAAATATTTGAATGGAAGACCGCAGCCTGCAGAAAGCCTGCGGCGAAATTATGGAGATGATTCGCGGAGTGAAGTGATCTTAGATAAGGATGGAAACATACTGCTGGCGTCATGCACCCAGTCAAGTCTCTTTCCGACAACTCCGGATGCTTTTCAAAAAACTTTTGGAGGAAAACAAGATGGCGTTTTCATAAAAGCAAGTTCAGACGTTAGTAACATTTTGTTTAGCAGTTATATTGGAGGAAGCGAAAACGATGCGGCCTTTGTACTCGCAATTAATCCGTCAAACAACAATATTTACCTGGGTGGCAATACGGTAAGTGCAGATTTGCCGGGTGATAAAAGCGGGGTGTTGACTAGTAGTTTTCAGGGAGGCCAAAGCGACGGCTTTGTTTCTATTATATCACCGGCAAACCAGTTAATTAAGACAACTTATATCGGCACTCCCGGCGACGATATGTTGTACGGAGTTCAGTTTGACCGTTTCGGTTTTCCGTATGTTATGGGCACTACAACAGGTAGCTGGGCTGTTGTAAATGCTTCGTTTTCACAGGCAGGAGGTAAACAATATATTTCCAAGCTTAAACCAGATCTTTCCGGTTTTGAATATTCTACTGTTTTTGGTACCAACAATCCGTTTCCAAATATCTCACCAATAGCATTTCTTGTTGACCGCTGCGAAAATGTCTATGTTTCAGGCTGGGGAGGTTCAATAGACCAGGATGCAAAATATCCTAATGCCGGTACAACTGGCTTATCAGTTACCTCAGATGCATTGCAGTCAAAAACAGACGGAAGTGATTTCTACTTTTTCGTATTGGAAAGAAACGCCGGAAAACAACTGTTTGGAAGTTTTTTTGGTCAAAATGGGGGAGTGGGGGAGCATGTAGATGGAGGCACAAGCAGGTTTGACAGGAACGGAGTTATTTACCAGGCGATGTGTGCAAATTGCGGCAGAAGCGGGCCTTTTCCTACTACACCTGGGGTGTGGTCGCCAAATAACGGTTCTGACAATTGTAACCTTGCTGCCGTTAAAATAGCGTTTAACCTTGCAGGTGTTGCAGGAAGTGTAAGAACTTCCATTAAAGGTGCGGTAAATGACACAACAGGGTGTGTGCCGCTAACGGTCGATTTTACCGACACATTAGCACAAGGTCATAGTTATATTTGGAATTTTGGAGATAATACGGGCGATAAGACAACTGGTACACCTAGCCTCAGCCACACTTATAATGCAGTTGGTGATTACCGTGTCAGGCTGGTTTCTATTGATAGTTCCAAATGCAATGTGGCAGATACGGCCTATACCAACATCCGGGTTAAAACGTTTAAAGGCGTTCTCGATTTCAATTCAAGAAAACTGCCTCCCTGCGAGTCTTTCAATTACAGCTTCAGCAATACCTCTTTTGTATCACCACCAGCACGTACCTATTCATCCAATTCTTTCAAATGGGATTTTGGTGATAAGTCTGCTCCTGTTACTGCCGGTACAAACACGATTACTCACAGCTTTCCTGGTACTGGATCCTACGTTGTAAAACTGATATTGAAGGATACCACCTTTTGCAATTCACCTGATTCCATTGAAAAAACGGTAAGAATATCCGCTAACCTAAAAGCATCTTTTAAAACTCCCGCCAGTGGTTGTGCCCCTTACACCGGAGTTTTTGATAATACTTCTGACGGCGGACAACAATTTAACTGGAACTTTGGTGATGGCACTACATCTACCGAAGCCAGCCCACAACACCTGTACGCCACCCCCGGAAACTATGTTGTAAATTTAATGGCAATTGACTCTGCTACCTGCAACATAAAGGACTCGGCTAGCATTACAATTACTGTTGCCGGAAAGCCCAAGGCAGCCTTTTCTTATACTCCTAATCCGCCGCAGGAAAATACACCTGTGCAATTTTTAAATAGCTCGTTATCGGCTACCCGATTTAAGTGGATCTTTGGCGATGGTGACTCCTTGCTTACCATGTCTGCCAATCTTATTCAACATGTTTATAATGAAACAAAAACCTTTAATACTTGCCTGGTCGCCTTAAACAACGCTGGTTGCAGTGATACAACCTGCCAGCCAATATCGGCTCTTATTGTGCCTGTATTAGACGTTCCAAATGCTTTTACGCCAAATAAAGATGGCGTGAATGATGTAATATTTGTAAGAGGTTTTGCAATCAAAAGAATGCTGTGGAGGATTTATAACAGATGGGGAACTATCGTATTCGAAACAAGCGATAGAACTTACGGATGGGACGGAACCTACAAAGGAGCGACTCAGCCAAATGAGGTGTATCACTATGTCTTGGATGTAGAATTCTCAGATAATACTTCGTTTCAGAAGAAGGGCGATATCACTTTATTAAAATAGCTTCCGCATATCGAAAAAAATGAAATAAGGTAAAACAACGTAAATTAAAAGATGAAGAAAACGAAGAGAATGAATAAGAAATTTAGTTACCTGTCTGTAGTAATATTAGCTCTTTTATGGCACCTTAACTCCATGGGCCAGGATCTGCATTTTTCCCAATATTTCAATTCGCCGTTACTGATAAATCCTGCAAATACAGGCTTTATTCCTGACGGCGAATACCGCCTGGGCATGAATTATCGAACACAATGGGCATCTGTAAGCGGAAACCCTTACAAAACCTTCAGCGTGTTTGGAGACGGACAATTTTTTGGCAACCGTTTCGAAAACGGATGGATTGGCATTGGTGGCGCGTTGCTGCGAGATGTAGCCGGTGCAGGCAATCTAACCAGTACGCGCGCATTTGGTTCTATTGCCTACCACCAGGCGCTCGGCTTAGGTAGCTTAGTTAGCGGTGGCTTCAATGTCGGGTGGGTTAATAAAAGGGTCGATATATCAAAGCTTACTTTTGATAATCAGTGGAACGGTAAATTTTTTGACATTGGTGCACCAAGCGGAGAATCGTTTGCTGCCAATCAAACAAACTATTTCACTTTGCAGGCGGGTTTAAATTATGCTTACTACCCGAATGAAAACACCTACCTCAATGTTGGTTTCAGCGCGTCAAATATCAATCGACCAAATGAAACATTTTTTAGTCCCAATTTAGTAGATACACGCATAGCTATGCGCATGACCACTTTTATAAATGGAAGTTTTAGGGCCGGTGATGCATGGATTTTGAACCCGAATGTCTATGTTAGTAAAATGAGTACTGCATGGGAAGTAGTAGGTGGTGTCAACGGGCAACGAAAATTAAACGAAGATGGTAGTACGCAGCTAATCATGGGTGCATATTATCGTGTTAGTGATGCACTTATTCCCATGGTTGGTTTTCAGCAAAGTGGTTATAAGCTTACGTTTAGTTATGATGCCACTGCTTCCACGTTAAGAAACTATAATCAAACTCGGGGCGCGTATGAAGTATCAGTAATAAAACAGGGACTCATTGACAAATCAAGAGAGTTAAAATGTCCAGGCGTGAGATTTTAGAGCGTAACTGACAATACATTAAAAAAGCGAAGCAGTCCACTTCGCTTTTTTAATGTATGTATTGCAGCTTTCAAATTAAAGCATGCTACGAAGTTGTTTGTTGGTGTAGGTTTAGGTTAGAAACATCGACACTGCCGTCTTCATTTACAAGATAAATTCTAAAATAAAGTTCGTTTGCAGTAAAGTAATCAGTTAAATTTTTAATGATCGCCTGGTAACGACTTACATTAGGAAGTGCCATAGCCAGCTCTGCATTTTCAAAACTGCTAAAATTTACAAAAGAATTAAAGAGTGCCTCAGTAAACCAGCTTTTTGCCTGTGTAGCTTTTGGCGAAACAGAGTGCATCTGATTGTGATAATAGTGTGGGTACCCCTTAATCTCAATAATTTCTTTTTTAAAATACCTGGAGGCGGTAATAATAATCCCTGACTTTTCCTGGTCTTTTAACCGGTTTTCCTTTTGCACTTTAAAACCTAAATCTCTCAGATATTTAGCTACAGATGTGTAAATAAACTCCTCGGTGTACCAATCATCATTTTTAATAGCGACAGTGTGAGGTTGTATATTTTCCATAGGATTGATCGAAAGTTTAGCGCCTTAAGTATGTTTCAAATAAGACTGTTTTTTCGTCTTTTTTGTTGCATAAAACAACTCAATAGTTATCCACTTTTCCTCTTAAAATGTTTATATCCTTTCACACGCTTTTATTTTTTACAAAACAGGATGAAACGTGTTTATCGAACTAAATAAAAGGTCTGTTCAATCTTATAAAAGGCAAGAATTGAGGTTAAGTTGACTTCTAAAGTTTCCGTTTTAAATAATAGCGTCGTCTGCCCCTCTATTGCATCTACCATAATATCTCTCTATCTTAATTGGCGAAAGCAAGGTTTGACTTAAAAAAGCCCTTTCAATAATCTACTTATCCGAAAATGCGTTAACCACATGACTAGACATAATACTGGCCAGACCTTAGTTTCGCCCACTTTCTTCTTTTTTGTATCACTTATCTTTTGTTCGTGCTCGTGTAAGCCTGTTATTCGCTCTTTCAAAGTCACTACACACGATACTACCCAGGTTAGAAGGATGACTGCTGATGATACCTTAAAGGTTAACTGGGACATTAATGGCAAACCAACTTTACTGGTACATGAAAGTGTACTGCCAGACTCAGGAGGGAAAATTTTAGAAATGAAACTGGTTGTTGAAAAAGGCGGTAAAGAAGTAAACAGGGTTGTACAGGTAGAAGTACTTCCTGCGAACGCAACCACACTTATCACCTTTAATACCGAGCTTAGAGGAGATACTTTGGTTGCAGAAGACGATAAAAACCCCGGCATTTGGGGCGACCGTTTTGAGATACTATCCGTTTCTAACGCATCCGGGCGGCCTCTTACTGTCACTCATGACAACCGCACTGCTCCCCTCGACAAGTCAGGCGCTCCTTCCGCTGCATTCGCTGGTACTCATGTTGAAGGTAGATGGTCATTTAAGTCGTTGCTTACTCCGGCAGAAAAAGCCGATCATTCCCTGCTTCCTGAAAGGCTTCAAATTAACTCAGTTATCACCTATAAAAGAAGACAGTAATGGCAAATATTCTCGATAAAGTTAAGACCGTTGTTTTGCTGATGTTTGAAAACCGATCTTTCGATCATATGCTCGGTCATGTGAGCTTCGAAAAAATTAATACGCAGGTGGATGGATTAAAATCGCCTTTAAGTAGTTTCAATAATATTTATAAAGGTGATACGTACAACGCCTATGCAATGAAGGGTGATACGCAATTGCCTTTCGATTTGCCGCATGAGTACACAGATGTTGCCGTACAATTAGCAAAATCGGGGGTAACCGGAAAGTTTACGATGTCGGGTTTTGTAAAGGCTTATGCAGATAAAACAGGATTGCCTCCAAATACCCAATGCCAGCCAATGGGTTTTTTTAAATCCACACAGGCCCCTGTTTCAAGTTTTTTGGCCAGCAGATTTTGTACCTGCGATCGTTGGTTTGCATCTATAC
>JALYZZ010000341.1 GCA_030948675.1 Bacteroidota bacterium
GGTCATTTCTTCAGACAACCCTTCTGAATACACGTTTGCGGTATCGATGAAGTTGATACCAGCATCTACAGATCGCTTTACCAGTTCATCAACCGGTTCTTGTGCAAGTTGGCCAATCGCGGTCCAGTAGCCTTTTCCACCAAATGTCATAGTACCAAGACAAAGTTCCGATACTTTAAGGCCTGTATTTCCTAAGATTTTGTATTTCATACTTTCAGATTTATTAATATTCTTAATGCATTTTTTTGCAATCTTTAAACCGATTTAGACAGAAGATGTTTCTTCCATTTTTCTAAACATCTTTTTATTTGCAAAGGTTGAGCTTTTGTCTAAATTAAAATCCTTTATCAGAATAAAAAGAATACAATTAATAACCCTCCATACTTATTCCATGCTATTAGAAAAATACTTGAATTGTTACACGCTTTTGATGCCTGCAATGTGACTGTTAAAACAAATGCTACCTCATCAAAATCTCTTTCTTAATTTGCTAGTCGTTAAAACCTATTAATAAACATATGCTTTACAACTTTACTAAATTTCTTCTTGCTGGTATATTGGTCGTTCCTGCAGTAGTGCATGCCCAAACCGCTGCTATTACCGGCTTTTCTGATGCAAAATCGAATAATCAAAAGCAGTTGGAAATTCTGTTCGACCAGCAGTTAAACGCACAAAACATTGGTGCTTCAATAAAAACCTTTTCTGCAAAGCCCCACAATATCGGTTCTGCAGGTAGCAGAGAATATGCAGCACAAATTGAAACAAGGTTGAAGAGTTACGGCTTTGATACCAGGATAGAGACTTATACTGTTTTGTTTCCAACACCCAATACGCGCCTGCTCGAGATGACGGCGCCTACAAAATACAAGGCACTATTGAAAGAACCTGTTTTGAAAGAAGATGCAACGTCCGGTCAGCAGGGGCAATTGCCGGTGTACAATGCATGGAGTGCTGACGGCGACGTTAGCGGCAGTCTTGTTTTTGTAAATTATGGATTGCCCCAGGATTATGAGGAGCTGGAGAGGTTGGGAATTAATGTAAAGGGCAAAATAGTAATTGCAAAGTACGGTCGCAGTTGGCGTGGTATAAAGCCAAAAGTGGCGCAGGAGCATGGGGCAATTGGATGTATCATTTACTCCGATCCTAAAGAAGATGGTTATTACCAGGGGGATGTTTATCCTAAAGGGGCTTTTAAAAATGAATATGGTGCACAAAGAGGAAGCGTGATGGATATGGTGATCTACCCCGGCGACCCGTTGACGCCAGGTGTTGGCGCCACCGCAAATGCTACCCGTATCGGCAGTCACAACGAAGCTCCCAATCTTTTAAAAATACCTGTGCTGCCTATCAGTTATCATGATGCTTTGCCTTTGCTTAAAGCGCTTGAAGGCCCTGTAGCGCCTGCCGATTGGCGCGGCGCACTTCCAATTACCTATCATATCGGGCCTGGTAAAACGATGGTACATTTAAAAGTAGCATTCGATTGGAAAATGGTGCCATGCTATGACGTAATAGGAATGATCAAAGGCAATCAGTTTCCCGATGAATGGGTGATAAGAGGCAACCACCACGACGCATGGGTAAATGGAGCCGGCGATCCGGTAAGTGGACTAGCAGCGATGTTGGAAGAAGCAAAAAGTATAGGCGAATTATTGAAAGGAGGATGGAAGCCGGCTCGCTCGCTGGTGTATTGCGCCTGGGACGGCGAAGAACCCGGACTGATCGGATCAACCGAATGGGCAGAAGATCATGGCACAGAATTGCAGCAGAAGTGTGTAGTATACATTAACAGTGACGGCAATGAAAGAGGGTTTCTTGAAGCTGGCGGTTCTCATGCTTTAACCAGGATGATCGATGAAGTGGCAAAAGGAGTTACAGATCCTCAAACAGGGGTAAGCGTGTACGATCGGCATAAAGCGAAAGAAGTTGTTTCTGCAGCAACAATTAAGGCAAAAAAAGAGGTGCTTGCAAATAATACTATCGAGTTAGATGCCCTTGGCAGTGGATCTGACTATTCATCTTTCCTGCAACATCTGGGTATTCCTTCGCTTAATTTAGGTTACGGGGGCGAAGGACCTTCGGGCGACTATCATTCTATCTACGACTCCTATGATCTATACCGCAGGTTTAAAGATCCTACTTTTACGTATGGTGTAGCACTCGCAAAAACAGCGGGACATGCTGCACTAAGAATGGCCGATGCAGAGGTGTTACCCTTTGATTTTACAGACCTCTATAAAACTTTACATAATTATACTTCCGAACTTGAGACACTATTAGAAACGTCGCGAGATAATACCCTAATTGAAAACAAGCTTCTTAGTCAGAGCAGGTACGTGTTAGCTGCAGATCCTTTAAAGACTTTTATCGTTCCAAAACCGAAGGAGGAGGTACCTTAT
>JALYZZ010000432.1 GCA_030948675.1 Bacteroidota bacterium
AACCAATTTCTCTGCTCTGAACAAAGGATCTGTTGCCTGCAATATTTTAGCTTTCAGTTTTGGGTTGTAGTTGGGATGTGTTCTTAAAAATTTCCTTACAATATCTGCAACTTCTTTAGATTGGTATGATCCAAAAGATGATTGTAGCCATGCGCCAGGAAAAAAAATATCACCGGTCAATTGTATTTCCTGCAACAACTCCAGACTTTGTCCCAGGTATTTTTTGGAAGTTGCGGCCCGCAAAGGATGATGCAAATAGTCCAGCGCTGTTGCTACCCACGCCTCTTTCTCCCTGTTTTTTTCATCTTTCAGAGATGCAAAAAAAGCATCCCGCTTTTTAACGTCTCCGGATAATGGTGCCATTAAAAATAAAAGCCTGTTTCTTCTATCAATATTTTTTATTCTGGCTAGTTGTTGTTCTAAAATATTGGGAATGGGATAATCTTTTACAGCAAGCGTTAAGGCAATGGAAGTATAATCTTCTTCGGTTAGTTTAATACCTGTTGGCGGACGTTGAGATTGCCACACGCTAAATAACCGATCTTTTGCCTGCTTTGTAATTGCTATGCTCTGAAAAGTTCTAAAGATTATTTTTTTTCTGTTTGACACGCTATCTGCTTGCATTGCCTTCCACAAACGTTCTTCTAAAACCGGCGCAATTGCAACTCTTTTTGCAGGTGAAATGAGTCGCCAAAAAATATCAGCGATATGACCAGTGATCAATTTTAGGTTCAATTCCTCAGGTTCGATAGACAAATTGGTTTCATAGGCTCTTAACAATTGAAGTGGTGTTACTTTTCTGCCACTTAGCATATTTTCATACAAACTAATATAAGCTGAAGCCCTCATCACCGGACTTTGGATAATTGAGAGACGCCAAATTAAGCTCGTGTCAACAGGAAAAAGACCATATCCTTCGCCAGACGAATTGAAAATAATATGGTCAGGTACGGGCTTACCTTCCACCTCATTCAAAATTGTCTGTATGCCGTCCATATGCACTATGTAGGTGTCAACATGAGGTCCATATAGCAGTGCAATTTCAAAAAATTGCGGCAACACATAACCAGGTGCGTGCTCACCGCGTTGGCTTATCTTAAATGTTGCTATCTTACCATTACTGACCTCCATTTTATAGTCTATGACAGGTCGTCCAGGCTCATTAACCCATACCTTGTTCCACCTGTTTAAATTTGCCGCAGTATGTGTAGTTAAAATGCTAATCAAATCTGGCCAGGTTGCGTTATGAAACCGATACTTTGCCAGGTATTCTCTCAATCCATCGCGGAATGCTTCTTTGCCCATTAGCCGCTCTAATTGCCGCATCATTACGGGTGCCTTGTGATAGATAATGTTGCCGTACAGTGTCCCCGCTTCCTTCAGGTTCGACAGTTGCTGGCGAATAGGATTTGCGCCCAAAGTTCTATCGACACTGTAAGCAGCAGGAAAATGATCAATTAAAAATTTCAACTCGTAATTACTATTTGCCTGGCTTACTTGCCCAACTTTATCCGCCATAAAATTGGCAAACACCTCTTTCATCCACACATCGTTGAACCATTGCATGGTCACCAGGTCTCCAAACCACATGTGCGACGTTTCATGTGCTATTAGGTTAGTACGTGCATTTTCCTGGTCTTTCGTAGATCCCGAGTCAAGAAACAAGCTCGAAGCTTTATAGTCAATTACACCTACATGCTCCATTCCGCCATATTGAAAATCAGGAATAGCGACAAAGTCGAATTTTTTAAAAGGATAGGGTATTTGAGTATAGGATTCTAAAAATTTAATAGCATCACCGTGAATTTTAAAAATGGAATCTATACTAAAGTTGATCTTGTTCGTATCCGTCTCCCGATGATAAAAGTTCATCGTTCTTCCATCAATGACCTTGCTGACTTTAGTAAATTTTCCGGCCACGAACGAAAACAGGTAAGTTGAAATTGTGTCGGACTGAACATACCTAAGTGTCTTATTTACCATTGCAAGAGAAGAGTCGAGCAATGGTGCATTGGCCACGGCCAGCCATTCTGTAGGAATAGTGAGTGACAAACTGAAAGTTGCTTTAAGATCAGGTTGGTCAAAACACGGAAAAACAGTTCGCGCCCTATCCGGCACCAGTAAAGTATATAGAAAATCAGCATTCCGATTAAGAGAAAGATCACCGGCAGTAAAAACGATATGGATAGCATTATGGCCCGTTTTCAAATACTTAGGATCAATAAGAATATGTTCATTTATGTAGGATAGCGCAATCGCTTTATCATTAACGCTGATACCTGAAATACTATTTCTAGTCGATTTAAAGTCGATTTGAAGTGGCAGGTTATTATCCGATAATGATACGTTTATGATCTCGGACGCTGAGATAGGTTGCTCCTTTTGCGGGGGAATTTGTAGCGTAAGGCAATAATTAATTTGAGACAAAACCTTTTCGCGTTCAACAGCTAACTTTTCCGATACACCGTACTCCACCAGGGTGTGTAGAGTTTTTTGAGCATTGCTTTTTAATGCTACGGAAAGAACAATAATTAATAGTAAGGTAATCTTCATAACGGTACTTGCAATGTAGCAATATAAGTGATATAACATTAGACCAGGAGAACGCATCTTTTTTCACTTACTAAAAGCCCTTTTTAAAAACTTAGTTGCGATTCAATTGTTCAATAAAAAAATAGTCGATGGAAGAAGACGTAAAAGTTAAACAAAAAATAGTTAAACAAATATTTGTTTTAAATTAAACGTTTATTTAATTTTGTAGCCGAATAAGAGAAACATGAATTACAGCGATAAAC
>JALYZZ010000365.1 GCA_030948675.1 Bacteroidota bacterium
ATAAACAATTTGTTGCTGCTAGTGCCGATCAATATTATCGAAATCATCTGGATGACTATAATGCGGAGTACAAAAGACAGTTGAAAGAATTTGAAGAAGCAAACCTGTTATTTGGCATTATGGAAAGACATGTCTGGGGAAAGGCAAACACAGATACTGCAGGCATATTGCAGTACTACATCCAGCACAAATCAAAATACGTTTGGCCGCCAAGTGCCGACGTAGTGATAGTAACGAGTAATAATGAAGGGGTGGCTAAGGAAATGCAACGAAAGCTGAAAGACAATTTAACGAGCTGGAGACAACTGACAAGCAATAAAGGAACAGATGTAACTACTGATAGCGGAAGATTTGAATTAGCTCAATTGCCGGTATTGGGAAATACAAGCTTTACTGCCGGCTTAATTACGGCAGCCGTTAAAAACCAAAACGATGGCACTTACACTTTTAATTACATTGTAAAAGTCTACAACGAGCCTGCACAGCGGAGCTTTGAGGATGCAAGGGGAATGGTGATAAGCGACTATCAGCAGGTGCTTGAAGATAAATGGGTAGCGGAGTTAAAAAAGAAGTACCAGGTGAAAATAAATGAGGCGGTGTTGCAATCTATCAGGTAAGGCATGCCTATAGTTTTGATAAAAAAGAGGGCTGCTAACCCTCTTTTTTATTGACTACTACAAAATTTCTTTCACCACGTTCCAGATTACTTTCGGCTTTCCTAACGTGTAATAATGTAAAACGGGAACACCGAATTTCTTCAGTTCCTTGCTTTGCTGCGTAAGCCATTCTTGACCGACCTGCTCTACTTCCTGGTCATTTTTGCAGCGCATAATAGCATTTGAAAGATCAGTTGGGATGTCAACATGAAAAATTCGGGGCAGTATGGTAAGCTGTTTTTTACTGGTTATCGGTTTCAGTCCCGGAATGATTGGCACGTCAATTCCTATCGACCGGCAAGCCTTTTGAAAATCGTAGAACTTTTGGTTGTCAAAAAACATTTGTGTCATTATATAACAGCCACCGGCATCTACTTTCTCTTTTAAGTAACGTAGATCAATCTCAAGATTTGGAGCTTCGAAATGTTTTTCGGGGTACCCTGCAACACCAATACAAAAGTTGGTTTTACCGCCGTTTTGTATGTCTTCATCCAGGTAAATACCATTGTTTAAATCAACTACCTGTTTTAGCAGGTCTATTGCGTAACCATGTCCTCCATGCTCCGCCTCAAATGATGACTCATTTTTAGCTGCATCGCCGCGTAATACCAATACATTTTCTACATTTAAAAAGTTAAGATCTATCAGCGCATCTTCGGTTTCTCTCTTATTAAATCCACCGCAAATAAAATGCGGTACAGCATCTATTTTATAATGGTTCATAATGGAAGCACAGATACCGACAGTACCGGGGCGCTTGCGTACTTCTACTTTTTCAAAAGTACCATCGGGTTTCTTTTTAAACATCGTTTCGCTGCGATGATATGTAACATTTATCCACGAAGGTTTAAACTCCATTAAAGGGTCGAGGTGATCATAAATTGATCTGATGCTTTTGCCTTTCAACGGCGGCAGAACTTCAAAAGAAACAAGCGTATCATTTGCCTGGTTAAGGTGGTCAATAACTTTCATCCTTTGTATTAAAATTGTTGCAAACATAAGATGTAAAAGGCTAAAAACAAGGTTGTACAACGGCTCACCTAAACCTATACACCGTTTTTTAAAAGCACTAATATCTATCGTACTTAACTGCGGTAAGGAGCTGTTTTATCATTTAGATTATAAGCAAATAAGGTGTACAAATCATATGCAACCCGCATTTTTTTAAATGCGGTAAGTGTTAATTCTATCTCTAACGCAGTTAAAACAACTTTGAAAAGCTTTGATATAGCCCCATCGAACCCATGTAAATCATAGCAAGTACAATTACCCATCCAACTACCTGCATCCAGAGCGGGTGTTTGTAGCTGCCTACAATATTTGACTTAACGGCAGCAATTAAAATAACAGATAAAGCGAGCGGCAAGATTAAACCATTAACCGCACCGGCAACGATGAGTAAGGTAACCGGATTGCCAAGTGCAACAAAAATGAGCGTAGAAGTAATGATAAAAAGAGAAATAAGTATTCTTTGGTTCTTTTCAATGAAAGGGTGTAGGGTTTTGAAAAAAGTAACGGATGTGTAAGAAGCACCAACGACAGATGTAATCGCTGCGCACCACATAACAAAGCCAAAAAACTTGTAACCAAGGTTTCCGGCAGTTAGTTGAAAGACAGAGCCCGCAGGATTGCTGTTACTAAGTTTACCACCGTGCGTAACTACACCTAACACCGCAAAAAACAACACAAAGCGCATGACCGAAGTAATTACTATGCCCGATACCGAACTTCGTGTTACTTGCGGCAAAGCAGCACGACCGGAGATGCCCGCATCCAATAGCCGGTGAGCGCCGGCAAAAGATATATAACCACCAACCGTTCCTCCCACCAGTGTAATTATTTTTAGCATATCTACTTTGTCCGGCCACACTGTTCTATAA
>JALYZZ010000437.1 GCA_030948675.1 Bacteroidota bacterium
GCTATTGCAAATGCAGAATTAGAAATGAAACTGAATGGCATTGTGGCTGCAGGCGATATCAGTAACACGTTGCTAACGCTACATCAAAAGAAACAGCAAAATCTTCAGTACTACAATTTCGTAGAAACAAGTGGATGGTTGCCGGAAGTCTCGTCTCAAAGATTTGAAAGAAGTCTTCAAAACTTCAATGTTCTTTCACAAGTATCACCAGCTTCAATAGTGCCTCACGCACCTTATTCTGTATCAGAACCATTGTGGCAATTAATTAAGCCATTTTTCAGAAATAGAGTGGTTAGCATACACAACCAGGAAACAGTGTTTGAGGACGAATTGTTTCTGCAAAACACAGGGGACTTTGTTAGGATGTATGATATAATGAAACTAAATACTGCTTTTTATAAGCCTAGCGGTAAGAGTAGTCTTCAAACTTATTTTGGCAATTTGTCTGGTGCAGCTCATGTTATGTTGGTTCATAACACTTTTACAAGCGACGCGGATGTGCAGTTTGTAAAAAAGCAAAGAAGTAACGATAGTGTCTCATTTTGTATTTGTGCAAATGCAAACTTATATATTGAGCAAGCGGTACCGCCTGTAAACATGCTACGAAATTACAATTGCAATATTGTTATCGGTACCGATAGTCTGGCAAGTAACTGGAGTCTTAGCATTTTAGATGAATTGAAAACGATCAACAGAAGCTACCCTGAAATTGAGTTAGAAGAGTTATTAAAGTGGGCTACTATTAACGGCGCCAAAGCGCTGCAAATGGAAGATCGATTTGGGAGTTTTGAAAAGGGAAAGAAACCGGGGGTTGTTTTACTTAAAGAGATAGATGGTTCGCAGGCAGCAGGCATAAGGTCAGCGACAGCAACAAGACTGTTGTAGTGTAATAAATGAATTATTAATAATAGAACTGTTAACTTTTTTTGCAACGCTGGCAAGTATCCTTTGTGCAATGTTGCTGACGATTTCCTGGCCAAAAGAATTGGAAATCAGGACAAAGAAAAGTAATAACTAGCTTTACCTGGGCGCAGGTGTGAACAAAAAAGGTAAGAATGCTGCTGCAATTCATTGCAATCCAGAGCTATTTTTACGGATGAAGCAACAACTGATTATTGTGTAACTAAAAAAAGATTGGTTTGAGACGTAATTCCATTTTTGTCATTTCGCTTGCGGTGCTGGCTATAATAGATGGCTATTTGCTGTCAGCTATTTCATTTATAGGAAGGGCAGGAATAAGCCTTTTCTATACGCAATACCAGTTCTTTAAAACCTGGTGGAAAGGTGCCTTACTGGTTTATGCCTCCTGGTTTATCTTGTTTGTCATTCAATCAATGTTACAAAAGAGTCTGACTAAGCTAGCTTCAAAATTAATGCACGTATCGTTGATAATAATTGCAGCGGCAGGGTTATACCTTTCATACTCTGACTTTCGAAATTCTCTTTCACACCGTTGGTTAGGAGAACGCTTTCATTTAGGTGTTTATTTGTTTTGGCTGGTATGGATAGCGATATCCATCTTCATGCTGTTAAAACCAAAAACCCGCCCGAAAAACTAGTTGCGATTGGAATAATTTAAGAGAAAAAAAATTCCCGACCGGAATAAACGAGACGAGATAAGCTATGCTTCGCGGCTAATTAACCAGTCTGCTACTTTAGGAAAGGCAATGCAAAACCACGCTGTGTACTTGTGCGGATGTGATTGAAGGGTGGCGCTGAGCTCATTCAAATTCTTGTAACAATAGTCTTGCACTTCAGAGGGGGCAGGCGCAATTTTTCCGGTATAGTTGCCCACATAAACATGGTCGAACTCGTGTTCTGTTAAGCCGTTATCAAATGCGGTATTGTATTCAAAATCAAATATTTTGGTCAGGGGAGTAATGAAACCCAATTCTTCCTGCAATCTTCTGAGCGCTGCTGCTTCTGTTTCTTCACCCGGACGGGGATGACTGCAACAAGCATTCGTCCAAAGACCGCCACTATGATATTTAGCAATAGCTCGTTGCTGTAACAGCATCTCGCGACGATCGTTGAAGATAAAAACGCTGAAAGCCCTATGCAGAACGCCCTTTCTATGCGCCTCCATTTTTTCCATCTTTCCTATCTGCTGGTCGTTCGCATCTACTAAAATCACTTCTTCCATTTCGTAAAAATAAGGGAAAGCTATAGTAAATTAAACTGGCTTCTTACACCTGCTTTTGCAACTATTACTGCTTTACTATAATTAGGAATTCTAATTCGTTCTTCCATTATTTGTTTTGCCTTTACTCTCCTTATTTTAGTGAACAACGACATGTAATATTTGTAGGCAACATAAACTCCGAAACGTGCTTTTATTGGCAATTGTACAATTCCTTTATAAGCTTGTTGAAAATCGTTTAGTATATCAGCTTCAATCTTTTGTTTTTCGTCTTCTGTAAAATTCAAAAAGTTGCAACCTGGAAAATACATTCTTTCAAGCATTTGTGTATCTGCTTTCAGATCTCTTAAAAAGTTTACTTTTTGAAATGCTGCTCCCAGGCTTTGGGCGTACGGCTTTAGCATATCATATGTACTTGAATTGCCCTCGCAGAAAACATACAAACACATTAGGCCTACCACCTCCGCGCTTCCGTATATGTATTCATTGTAGCTCTTTTTATCGTACTCCAGTTTGAATAAATCCTGCTCCATGCTGGTAAAAAAAGCATCGATAAAATGCTTGCTTATGCCATATTTATTAACCGTTTCCTGAAAACTTTGAAGTATAGGGTTAAGGCTAATGCCTTTTTCTATTGCGTCGTATGTCTGTATTTTAAACTGAGCCAACAGGTACTTTTGATCGTGGTCGTGAAATGTATCAACTATTTCGTCAGCAAAACGAACAAAGCCATAGATATTGTAAACAGGGGTACGAAGGTCTCTGTGCAACAACCTGATAGCAGAGGCAAAAGACGTACTGTATTTTTCAGTAGTTATCTTACTGCACATGTGTCCTACCTCATGAAATAAATGCATCATAACCTTTTAGTTTCCTGTTAATTTTTAATGTTAAACCGGTATTTTTTCATGTTGCTTTTTCCAATCTTTTATCACTTGTTTTGCCACCACTTCCCCGCTTATTAAACTTGGTGGAACTCCCGGCCCGGGCACTGTTAGC
>JALYZZ010000379.1 GCA_030948675.1 Bacteroidota bacterium
ACGCCACCGCCGTAAAAAAAAGTGGATGCACATACTTCTACACTTCGATATAGATAATAGAAGAGGCACTTAAAATAGCCACTATAGGTAAAGTAAGTAACCATGACAACGCAATCTTTGATATGCCCTTGTTATTAGCGAAACTGCTTAAGTTAATAACATCGGTTCCGTTACTGTAAAAAAAGCTGCGAGTATAAAAACCGTAAATTGCATGAATGGAAGCAATTAAAGATTTACGACTTGCTGTATTAATTGATGCAGACAACGTTCCATATAGCAACATAAAAGAGATGTTGGAAGAAATAGCTAAGTACGGCACCCCAACATTCAAAAGAATATATGCAGACTGGACAAAGCCTACAGTCTCCGGATGGAAAGGAGTATTGTTGGAAAGTGCCATAACACCAATACAGCAGTATAGCTATACCAGTGGTAAGAACGCCACGGACTCGGCAATGATTATAGATGCAATGGATATTCTATACTCAGGACGCGTAGATGGATTTTGCATAGTATCTAGCGATAGCGATTTTACAAGGTTGGCTATAAGATTGCGTGAGGCAGGAATGAAGGTTTTTGGTATTGGTGAAAAAAAGACGCCAGTACCTTTTATATCTGCTTGCGATAAATTTATCTACATAGAAATTTTAAAAGCAAACGAAGCTCCGGTAAAAAAGGAATTAAAACCGATTGTAAAAAAGAGCAGAAAAAAGAAAGCCATAAAGATAGAAGAACCCGAAGTTGTACAGGTAAAAACCGAGATAGAACCAATTGAAAATGTAGATAATGACCTGGTAAGATTAATCGAGGACAGCATTAATGATCTGGCAGACGAAGAAGGATGGACATTTTTAGGAGATCTTGGAAATTTGATATTAAAACGACAGCCTGATTTCGACCCCAGAAATTATGGTTTTAAAAAACTTGTTCCGCTAATAAAGAACCTTCAAAAATTTGAAATAGACGAAAGAAGCACCGGTAAAAACAACATTATTCTTGTGTATGTTAGAAATAAGAAATAAACGGCATGCCTAAATAACATTTTTGTGCTGTTTGTAAAGGTAAATGGGGTAAGTAGCCTTTCATTACCTGTCCGCTTACTTTTACTATTTTTGATAAAAATTGCTGCAAATGAATGTTCCTACAATGGCAGAAATGATGGCGACTGGACAGACGCCCGACATATTATTTTGGGTAGGTTGTGCGGGCAGCTTTGATCAGAGAGCACAAACGATCACAAAAGCATTTGCAACGATTCTTCATCATGCAGGTATCAAATTCGCTATACTGGGAAAAGAAGAATCGTGCACTGGAGATCCTGCTAGGCGGGCCGGCAATGAATTTCTTTTTCAAATGTCTGCTTACAACAACATCCAGATTTTAAATGGCTATGGGGTTAAAAAAATTGTTACAACGTGCCCTCATTGTTTTAATATTCTGAAGAATGAGTATCCTGAATTAGGCGGCAGTTATGAAGTCATTCATCATACGCAATTATTGCAGCAACTAATTGATGAAGGAAAAGTAAAGATGAAAGAATCAGGCAGTTTCAAAGGCAGGAGAATTACTTATCACGATAGCTGTTACCTCGGCCGGTCCAACGGGATATATGAAGCGCCGCGAAAAGTGCTTGAGGCGCTTGATGCAGAACTGGTAGAAATGAAACGTTGCCGCAGTAACGGTTTGTGTTGCGGTGCGGGAGGTGCCCAAATGTTTAAAGAAGAAGAAAAAGGCGATGGGTACGTAAATATAGAACGCAGCAAAGAAGCAATTGACACTGGTGCACAAGTAATTGCAGCTGCCTGCCCCTTTTGTAATACCATGTTGACCGACGGTGTTAAAAATATGAACAAAGAAAATGAAGTGCAGGTCATGGATGTGGCTGAAATAGTGGTTCTTAATCTTTAAGCTTTTAACCTTTCGCTCTTAAACATTTATTTATTTCTCAGGCAGAATTATTTTTGCGCTTTAAATTTAAAACAATGAACCTCGAATATAAGCACCTCATTCCCGAAGATTTTCATCCGTCATCACGTGTTTGGATGTATCAGGCAAGCAGGCTATTCTCTTTAGGGGAAGCGCTTGAAATAGAAAGCTTGTTAAATGACTTCACAGAGAACTGGAACTCGCACGGGGCCAAAGTAAAAGGGTATGCAAATCTTTTGTTTGGACAATTTATTGTGTTGATGGCAGATGAAACCGAGGCAGGTGTTAGCGGATGCAGCACAGACAGTAGCGTTAGACTAGTTAAATCAATAGAAGAGACATTCAGGGTTGATATGTTTAACCGGCAAAGCCTCGCCTTTTTTGTAACGGAAAAAATTCAGCTAATACCTCTTTCACAGCTTAAGTACGCTGCTGAAAACAACTTCATTACTCCTGATACTATTTATTTTAATAATCTTGTTCTAACCAAAGAGGAGTTGTTGAATAAGTGGCTGATACCAGTAAAAGATAGCTGGCTGGCTAAAAAAGCTTCATTTAAACAACCGGCTTAACTTTGGAACTAAGACATTAGAACAATTCTATGTTAAGCCCGGGTGCAAGTTACTTCGGTAAAATCATCCATTAATCCATTATATATTAATTCAACTTCAAAGTAAATCCAATTCCTATTAAACTTTTCAGTTGAAGTGCCGGACTTTTTCCGTCTTTACCAAACAACCTTACGTTGTCA
>JALYZZ010000384.1 GCA_030948675.1 Bacteroidota bacterium
CCCCAACCCAATCAAAGTTCGATTTAGCCAATACTTTAAAATAAGTTAACAGGTATAAGGAACCGCAAAAAAGCACTATGCCAAGGATAAAGAAATTGCCAGCCCAAAGCATCCATTTATTTGCAAAGTCGCGGTAAAGAATGCCGACCAGAGCAATAGCAAAAACGTGGTAAAACTGGTAACGAACAGCGGTTTCAAAAATATTTACGGTAGTCTCAGTAGTCATTTTTTTGAGTGCATGAGCTCCAAATGCACCAAAAGCCACAGACACAGCACCAAGAACTGCAGCTATCTGCAAAAAGTGTTTATGCATGCTCTTTAAATATTTTTGCAAATGTGCTTTCAGATAATTTCTCACCATTTAATCTGTATGCTGACTGGTCATAAAAAGCAGACCTTTCTTCAAAAAGTTTTTCAAGAAATTCAGTTAAGCCTTTATCATCAAGATCTTTAATTAACGGGCGATGAGACTTTTCTTTTGCCAGACGCTCGGATAAAACATCAACAGGCTCATCAATCCAAATGGTCACTCCTTGTTTGTTCATCCATTTCATATTGTCGTTGTAGCAAGCGGTGCCCCCGCCAACAGATAAAATAAATTGCTTTTTTTCAGCAAACAACCGAAGCATTTTTGCCTCTGCTTTTCTAAAATACTCTTCTCCATCCTCTTCAAATATTTCTTTGATTGACCGTTCTTCCATCATCTCAATAAGTGCGTCCAGGTCATAGGCGGGTACTTTTATTCTTTTCTTTAGCTTCTCGGCCCAGTATGTTTTTCCCGAACCCATCATTCCAATTAAGAATATTTTAGGTTGAATTATTGTTTCGGTAAGAGAGTCTTTAGTAGATGCTTTAGCTGGGTTTTTAGCAGTTATGGTCGCCATTGTTGGAGGTTAACGTTTTTGTATCGATAAACAGTTTCAAAGAAAAAAAGTTGTTTCATTACTCGGATTTTTACAATTCGGCAGAACAGCGTTCCTGCTACTTTGATCCTGATTAGCAATAGGCATAATGAAAATGACTGATTTTTTTTGGATAAAGCAAGCACTTACCATTGATAATGACAACAAAAAAAGATTAAAAAACGATGAATTTTTGCTTTCCTTAACTTATTTAAATTAGTAGGATGTTTTAATGGCCTAAGGCACAATGGGTTCAACAAATAACATCAGGAAGACTACGCTGCCTTTATGTTACAATTACGGTTGAATGGTAGCTTATTTAAAAGCATTCAATCCCGTAATGTCCATCCCGGTAATAAGCAAGTGAATATCATGTGTACCCTCATAAGTAATTACACTCTCCAGGTTCATCATGTGCCTCATAATACTGTATTCGCCTGTTATACCCATTCCACCGAGCAACTGGCGTGCATCTCTGGCAATGTTTGCAGCAATTTCGCAACTGTTTCTTTTAGCCATAGATATTTGTGCAGGCGTTGCCCGTTTCTCATTCATCAACACCCCAAGTCGCCAAACCAGTAACTGCGCTTTCGTTATTTCGGTAATCATTTCTGCCAGCTTTTTTTGCTGCAACTGAAAGCCTCCAATCGGTCGGTCGAACTGCACGCGCTCCTTACTATATTGTAACGCTATATTGTAGCAGTCCATGGCAGCACCAAGCGCGCCCCAGGCTATTCCATATCGCGCCTTGCTCAAACAGCCCAACGGCCCTTTCAGCCCTTTTACCTTCGGTAAGATGTTTTCTTTTGGCACCATTACCTGGTCAAAAACCAACTCTCCAGTAGCACTTGCTCTCAGGCTCCATTTGCCGTGAGTGACGGGAGTGGAGAAGCCTTTCATGCCGCGCTCGACGATTAGACCCTGTATTTCGCCCGACTCATTCTTTGCCCAAACTACTGCCACCTCGGCAAACGGCGCATTGCTAATCCACATCTTAGCGCCGTTTAATACAACGTGGTCGCCATGGTCTCTAATATTGGTAAGCATTCCAGACGGGTTACTGCCATGGTCAGGTTCAGTTAATCCGAAACAACCAAGCCATTCACCGCTGGCAAGCTTCGGCAAATACTTTTGGCGCTGTTCTTCGCTGCCATAGGCATAAATCGGAAACATTACCAACGAGCCCTGAACCGAGGCAGTAGACCTGACCCCACTGTCTCCTCTTTCCAATTCCTGCATCATCAACCCATAGCTGATATAATCCATTCCTCCTCCGCCGTACTGCGGAGGTATCGTCGGTCCGAAACATCCAAGATTACCCAACTGTTTTACGATTTGTTGCGGAAACTCAGCGCGTTGCGCATATTCTTCTATTATCGGCGATATCTCCTTTTTTACATAATTACGAATGCTGTCGCGTACCATTTTTTGCTCTTCTGTCAGCAACTCATCCAATAAGTAATAATCCGGAGATTGAAATGTATCTGTTTTAGCAGCCATTGAGTAGATTTTATTTTTTCCAGTTTAAAGTATCTTACAAAAATTTTTCAAAACTTTTAACTGCCGTCCGTTATGTTGAATTTGCTGATCGAATCAGCAAATTCTTTCACTAATGCAAAACTATTGAACAAAATGGGCTTGAAGCCGAAAACTAATTCTAATCAACATGTACTTCACTATCATGTTCGAAAACCTTCGCAGCTAAAAGCATTATCTGGCTTCTTAGTATCCGGTCCTCCGACAATACAGGGAGATTATCAAGCGCAAAATATTGAACGTCTAATACGTCGAATCCTTGGTCTATTTTGCCGAAAACCGCCTTGCAATGAAACACCAACTTATAGACGTAAAAAGCTTCAGGCGGGTGCCTGTGCATCTTTTTGTCAAATACGGCTAAAAGTCTTTCAGGTATTACATCTAAACCAGTTTCTTCTTTACATTCTTTTATAATTGTTTCCTTTGGAGAGTATCCAACATCTGCCCAACCTCCGGGCAATGACCATTTGCCGTCAGCGCGCTCTCTCACCAGCAAAATTTTATGTTCGTCATTAACTATGAGTCCACGTATATCAACCTTTGCGGTGGGATAATCGCTGGCGTTTGGAAAAGATAATTTTAAATCTGCAACACTTGTTTCACTTACTTCGCTAAGAAGGTGAAGGCTAATTGACCGGATTTCGGTGTATCGTTCTCTGTCATACTCATCTTTACAATAAAGAAGACCCGTATCAGCCAGCGATTTCAGTCGTTTTATTTCGTGTAGGAATGCTATGTTTTGCATAATTACTTTAAATGCTTTTCTTTAATTTGCCAGACAAATATTGCTATAAAAACGACATTATTAGTGTTAAGGCCAGCATCAACAAAAGTTGTTTTTTCTTTGTTCTAACAAGTTAAAAATATCATTCATGAATTTTGAAGCCTCCCTGTATTTCGCGCAACAGAAAGACAAAGAAGATACACTCGCCTCATACAAAGAGCAGTTTTATTTTCCACAGAAAGACAACAAAGATGTGATTTACTTCTGTGGAAACTCATTAGGATTACAGGCAAAAAGGGTGCAGAACGCCGTGCAGCAGGAGTTAGATGATTGGAAAAACCTGGGAATAGCGGGCTTTTTACATGCTAGAAATCCCTGGATGTATTACCAGGAATACTTTAAAAAATCACTTTCAAAAATCGTTGGATGTAAGGAAGATGAGGTGACGGTGATGAATAGCCTAACGGTAAATCTTCATTTGTTAATGCTGACTTTTTACAATCCCCGGCAGGGCAGGTACAAAATTATCATGGAGGCAGGCGCCTTCCCTTCTGATCAATATGCAGTTGAAACTCAGGTGAAGCATCACGGTTTCGATGTAGGCGATGCAGTGATAGAAATTGTGCCGCGTGCAGGTGAAAAAACCATACGACACGAAGACATTATATCAACAATAGAAGCAAATGCAGATAGTGTAGCACTGGTGATGTTAGGTGGAATAAATTATTATACCGGACAACTGTTTGATATAAAATCCATTACTGAAGCTGCGCAAAAAGCAGGGGCTATTGCCGGCTTTGATCTTGCACACGCTGCGGGCAACGTCGATTTAAAAATGCACGACTGGCATGTAGATTTTGCCGTCTGGTGCTCGTATAAATATATGAACGGTGGACCAGGTGCTGTAGGGGGACTATACGTGCA
>JALYZZ010000438.1 GCA_030948675.1 Bacteroidota bacterium
CCAATAAAGTCCCGGTAGGGACGAAATATCGGTAGATGAAAAGAGATTACGCGGTAAATCCAAAGTCCGGTAGGCATGAAATATAACCGTAAATTATCGCCCCCAATAAAGTGCCGGTAGGGACGAAATATCGGTAGAAAAAAAGAGATTACGCTGTGATTCCAGGTCCGTAGGCATGAAATATAACTGTAAATCATCGCCGCCAATAAAGTCCCGGTAGGGACGAAATATCGGTAGAAAAAAAGAGATTACGCTGTAAATCCAAATCCCGTAGGGATGAAATATAAGCGTTCCAGCACATGTTGTTTCAGGTATTTTCGTTTCTAATAACGCCTTTTCGAGGTTGAACAATTAATAAAAATAATTCCAAAACAAGCGTATGAACGAATCAGTAAAAGCACCGGTAAAACAGCCATTGACAGCGTCATTTTCAACTGCGCCTGTAATGGCACCTGCCGGTCAGCGGCTCTATTCATTAGATGCTCTTAGAGGTTTTGACATGTTTTGGATTATGGGCGCTGAGGAAGTATTTCACGCACTTGCAAAAATTACTGGTTCTCCATTTTGGGGCTCCGTCTCCAATCAATTTACGCATCCCGACTGGAACGGTTTTCATGTCTACGATCTGATCTTTCCTCTTTTCCTGTTTCTCGCTGGTGTTTCAACTCCTTATTCTATAGGTCGTGAATTAGAGAAAGGAAAAAGCAGGCAACAATTAACCTTGCGCGTAATCAGGCGTGGGCTGGTACTGGTATTGTTGGGCATGGTATACAATAATGGCCTGGAATTTCGTCCCCTGTCCGATTTTCGTATCTCAAGTGTGTTAGGTAGAATTGGGATTGCTTACATGCTGGCCAACATCATTTATTTATATACAAAACAAAGAGCCCAAATTATTTGGTTTGGTGCGCTGCTTATTGGGTATTGGCTAATCTTAAAATGTACATCTGCGCCCGGTTTTCCACATGGCAATCTTACTATGGAAGGCAATTTTGCTTCTTATATTGACCGTACAATATTACCCGGAAAACTTTCAAAAGGAATTCACGATACAGTTGGTTTTTTTAATAATATCCCTGCTATCAGTACGGCTTTAGCAGGCATATTGGTTGGAGTGTTTTTAAAAAATAACGCTCAAAAATCGCCGCAAAAAGCACTTTGTTTAGCTGTGGCTGGCCCCGTTTCAATCGGCCTTGCGCTTCTTTGGAATCTTGATTTTCCTATAAATAAAAATATGTGGTCAAGCTCATTTGTGTTACTTACTACAGGTTTAAGTCTGTTGTTATTGGCTCTGTTCTACTATATTATTGACGTTTTGGGATACAGAAGCTGGGCATTCTTCTTCAAAGTTATTGGTATGAATTCCATTCTGATTTATATGTCAGGTAAATTTATTAATTGGGATTACACGGTCAGCCATCTGTTTAAATGGCTTAACCAATTAGTAGGCGCTCCTTATAATGTTTTGGTGATGGTCATTTGCCTTGTTATGTTAAAATGGATGTTTCTATATGTTCTCTATAAAAAGAAACTATTTCTACGGGTGTAGCCAATGGTAGGTATGTTGAGTTAAAGTTGCGGCCAAAAAAATGCCAAACGACTGAAGGTTTGTTAATCACGAAAGTTGAACAACAAAGTCTTCAACCAATTTTTTTTTAGGTATCGGGCGGATAAAAAAAACAATCAACAGTACTTATTAAATTTAGAAATAAAAAAAACGGTTTTAAGAATATGGAGAATTATATTACATTAGCAACTATCAACTACTAAATTAGCATTAAGATGGCAGTATTTTCAGGAGTAAAAGTTAGGCAACTCAATAAAGAGGAAAGAAACCTGCCAACTAATGAAGAGAATATACCACTTGTAATAGAACCTGAAGCATCTGGTGGAACAGCATTTTTAAATAATTTTCTTGCAAAAAATGCTGAAGCGATAATAGAAGAGATTACCAAAAATGGAGCGGTGTTGTTGCGAAACTTTGATGTAAAATCTGAAAGGGATTTTGAGCAGGCTGTTGCTAGTATCGAAGGACTAAGACCAATGGAAAGTTATTTCATGTCAGCTCCCGGGCGCACGCTTATTGAAGGTGCGAAATTTGTTTTTTATACTGATAAAAATGTAAAGACAGGCGGCTCCCTAAAGTTTGGAGGATTTCATACTGAAAATTATTATAGCCCCGATGTGCCCGGTTATATATGTTTTTGCTGTCTAAAGCCCTCAACAATCGGTGGTGAAACAGGTTTGGTTGACATGGGCAAGGTTTACGAAGAATTGGACGAAAATCTTAAAAAGAAATTGGAGGCGCAATCCTTTACGCCAAGCACTTATTCAGTTTCATCAATTGCTCAGCGATATAATGTCTCAAAGCAAAAAGTAAAAAAAATTTGTTTAGATGCAGGTTTCGCAAGCTTTACCACTGCAGATGGGGAAGAAAAATTGTCTTTCAATAAGTCTAGTGTTTTTAGGCATCCGGTTACAAAGCGACATGCTTTGGCGTCAAATTTCACTTCAGAAATACCAAAGTTATTTGAAAAGGTAAGTAGTGAGCTGGCCAATGATTACAGCGGTTGGAGATGGGCATTGCATAAATATGCATGGAAAAATCCTTTTATTACGAGATTGGCCGAGGAAAGGAAGAAAGGCATTCCAGCCCTTTTAATCAAAAAATTGTTGTTTACAATAGGTGGTCTACTTAAACGTAACAACAATGCCAATAAGCAATATAAATATCCCGCTAATAAGATGGGAAGTGCATTTACAGAGCAGGAAGTAAATATGCTGGCGACCCTTATGCATAAGCATTTTACCGCTTTTACATGGAAGAAAGGAGATATATTGCTGATTGACAATCTGCAAATGGCCCATGGAGGAATGCCAGGTTTTGGACCACGCACTATACGGGCAATGCTTTGCAATCCCCTAGAAATGGATATTTCCGCCTCGGCTCCGGGCAGACAATCTTTGACTAAAAATAATAACTACCAGTCGCTTGCAGAGCGATTCGAAAGATTAGTGGATGTAGATGTTATGACAGCAAAAAGTATCTCCTAAACTTCGTACATACAGTCAAGAATAGTAAGACTGAAAACAAAAGAGTCGTTGTAATCTTTCGTTCGCTCCCCACTTGCATTATCTTTCGAAACCACTAATAATGGTCCATACAATCCGCACGAGGCTTGAGCGGTATGTTGGTAGCTGTTTTCCACGTTTGCTTGTGTGTTCCCTTCATTAAACGCTACCCCACCAGCACATAAATTCGGCGAGCTATCAATCGAATGTGATGCGATAGAATTAGAATAAAGAGCAGCAGGCAGCAAGGCTTGATTTGCCCAAAATTTGAATAGGTTTTTAACTGTAAAAATTTAATCGTTGCTTTACCAGACAAATGCTTTTTAAGCAGTTCTACCAAGCTCTTACTTGCTTACATTTATTCGACTTTACTGCTGCTTGTCATAATATATATACATCTCAATAAAACTTTTATTTTGCTATTGTGTTGCAGAAAGAACGTATTGCACACTGCATCAAAACATTTAAAATATTTAAAAATGGTAAGACCCTATTTCTTTATTTCGGTACTGTTTTGTTGCATTAGAACTGCTTCTTCTAGTGCACAAGATGTAGCTTTCATTTCTCGTGACGTACAACAACTTTTGGGTGAATGGAAGGGCACATTAGCTTATTTGGATTATACTAGCAAGAAACCATTTACTATGCCTGCTAATGTAAAAATCAGTGGGTTGGCTAATAATCACCAGCTTGTTTTTTCGAATGTTTACCCAAATGAACCAAAAGCAAACAATGTAGATACTATAATGCTTACTAATCATGGTAAAATGCTGGGCAGGGAAGTGGCGAAGTCACGGAGATTATTATCCAACGGCAATATTGAGATCGTTACAGAATACAGTGGCGTTGATGGCAATGATAACAAGCCAGCGCTTATCAGGTGTACTTATACTTTTGGTAAGTCGATTTTTATGAAAAGAAAAGATGTGCAATTTGTCGGCTATCATGAATGGATTACAAGACATCAATATAGCTACGGCCGTTAGCCGACCAACCAACAAGAATGGTATTTGGGAAGAAAATACCCTTACAAATTCGAAAAAAAATAATTGAACCTGTTAGT
>JALYZZ010000400.1 GCA_030948675.1 Bacteroidota bacterium
TGACAACGAATTGCCTTTTCTAGAACGTTTGATTATGAGATTTCACTTTTGGCTAAAAGATCTGAGCCTTTCTGAGGCAAAAAGTTTTGGACTTGACACCAGTTATGTATCTGTGGAAAAGTTTGCGCTGATAGTTGCACCAATAAAAAATCTTAAATTGAAGCGAGTGTTTAAGACAGAGGAAGGTTACTAAGCTATCAGAACATTATTTCGGCTAGGTATACCGAACAGGTCTTTTTCGTTACGTTGTACCTACACTTATATAGTGTGTTATTTTTCCGCTGACCAACATTAACCCAAAAAATCCTGCTATTCATTTTTTTAAAAATCAATTTTATTTGAAGCGGTAACAACTATAATATTGGAACGATTTTTTTATCAGTAGAATGAAGTTCTATTTGTATTATACGAAAAATTGATTGTAATGTTTAAGAAAGAATACCTCTCGTTTTACCTGACAGCTGCTATTATAGCCACTATCCTTTATTGTATACCAATGGTTATGTTTGTTAGGTCTGCAGATTATAATAATACTTACCTTTTGTTTATAGGCAATTTTCTTTTTTTAATTGTTATTGGAGCTTTTGTGCTATTTTTTAATAAGAGGAAAGGAGAAAATGCCAGTACTCAAACAATGAGGGCAGCAGGTCATATTGCTACGGTTTTTGGTATTGTGTTATCGTGCCTTGCGGCTTTTATAGCAATTAGCGTTTTTATTCCTAGTATTTATAACTCCGGTGGATCTAATACTGTTCTTGAAAATGCACCATCTCAAACCGGCACGGGTAAAACTCACGGCTTAGTTTTTATGCTGTTTATGAGTACAATAATTGGTAATCTCTGCGGGGGTTCAGTTGCATCGATACTTATACCAATAACTGCCAGAAAAGATCAAACAAAAGATAAAAAATCTGAAGTACTTAATAATTAAGGGGATAGATAAATGTCTTTAACAGCCACCGATTTGTAAGCAAGCAGTCATTGCTGGTACTTACAAATCTATTTTACTCAACTTTAAAATAATCAAATCCCAGAGCTTTTATATATCCTGCATTAGCATGGCAATTCTGAAATAGTACATTTTCAAGCAGTTTGTTTAATGCAGCCTTTGTCGCCTGTACATTTTTAGGTGTCAGATCCCTTATATCCTGAAAATTCTTTTTCGGGGCATCTGCATAAAAAATAACAGAGTCGTAACCGGCCGGTACATCAAACGATACAATTCCCCTGGTGTTGTCAATTTTTTTATAGGGCCAAAAATGCCAGCCGATGTTGTTTTGTTCACACACTGTTCTAAAACTATCTATCCATCCATAAGTGTTTTCGCCGCTCTCGCCGAGGTAAATAGGAACATTATACTTATCCCTGAAATCAATATAGTCCTGTACTACTGCTTTTACCGGTGGTGTCCAGTATTTATGAAAAGTGTACGCTAAGTTGTTGTCGAAGGGTTTGCCAAAAGGCCGGAAATTGGAATCCCACTGCGAACCGCCAAGAAAAATGAGATGATTTTTATCAACTGTTCTAATAGCTGCTACAATCATTTTATATGCCGGTTCTAATAAAGGATTGAAGTGAGCGCTGTCAAAAAAATGTGCAATAGGCTCATTCAATAGGTCGTAGCCTAAAATAATATTTTCTTTGCTATAACGCTGCGCAATTTTAGTCCAAATGTTTGAAGTCAATTGCAGGTCAGCAGGACTGTCAAACAAAAAAGGATATCCCACCCCATCATCTATATTGTCTCCTGTCTGACCGCCGGGCGCACAGTGCATATCTAATATCACGTATAGCTGTTCTTTTTTGCACCACTGAATAAGCCTGTCAAAAAGCTCAAATCCATGCAGGTCATTATTTTGACCTAAATAATTTTCTATGGTAAATAGACGATAATTAAAAGGAACCCTGATAGAGTTCATTCCAAGCTTTTTGAGGTAATGAATATCTGCAGCGGTAATATAGTTATCAACAAATTTTTGCCAGAACACTTTCATTTCCGCAGAACCGATTAACTCTGTAAATGCCTCGTTGATCAGTCGGGGGGAAGTTGCATTATTAAGTTTAAACATATACCCTTCGGGAACCAGCCAATTTCCCAAATTTGTTCCTTTGATTAAAAAGGGCTTTCCGGAGGGGGATATTATTTCTTTGCCCCTTGCATGGAAAAATTGCTTCGACTGCGCTTCAACGCTTATTAAGGCAATGAAAAGGAAGAGGAGAATTAGTAGCCAGGTTCTCATAAAGGAAATGTTTTTCTGCAAATTAGCCATATTACTTTCATTTTCCCATCTCCGCTGCGAACGTGGTAAAATGCCATAAAACGGCAAATAATTCTTCTTTCAAAATGGGCGCTCTGGTCTTGATTGAAATTAAACGTTAAGCGAATGCATCATAGACAGAAGGAGGTTTATCTTCACCAAAAAAACATGCAACTATCTTTTCATGGTGCGGCAAGAACGGTAACGGGTTCGAAGCATTTGCTTTCTTTGAAAAACGGGAAGAAACTTTTATTGGATTGCGGAATGTTTCAGGGAATGGGAAGGCAGACTGATGAACTCAACAGTCATTTTGGTTTTAATGCTACCGAAGTAACTTACCTTGTTTTATCGCACGCGCATATTGATCACTCGGGTCTGATACCTAAGTTGTATAAAGAAGGTTTCCGGGGACCTGTTTTTTGTACGCCCGCAACCAAAGAGCTCGCTGCTATTCTGTTGCAGGACAGCGCTGAAATACAGCAGTCGGATACTAGGTACATCAATAAAAAAAGAGCCAGGAAAGATTTGCCTCTTTTCAAGCCGATGTATTCAATAGAAGATGCAAAACAAAGCCTTACACTTTTTGAGACAGTTGAATACGATAAGTGGTTTAGTGTTGATGAGGATATAAAAATATTTTTCACCGATGCCGGGCATATTATTGGCAGTGCAGCAGTTAGTCTTCAAATAACAGAAGACAATACAGATATCCACCTCACTTTTAGTGGCGATGTGGGCAGATACAACGACGCAATTTTAAAAGCACCTGAAGAATTTCCGCCGGCGGAGTATCTTATACTTGAAAGTACGTATGGTAACAAACTTCATGAGGAGATAACCAGCTCTGAAGATTCATTTTTAAGCTGGATTACCAGGACCTGTATTGAGAAAAAAGGGAAGCTTATTATTCCTGCGTTTAGTGTAGGCCGAACTCAGGAACTGCTATATATTTTAAACCAACTGGAAAATGAGAACAGGCTGCCGGAAGTAATGTATTATGTGGATAGCCCGCTAAGCAGCGAAGCTACTGAGGTGATAAAAGGCCATCCCGAAGATTTCAACAACGCATTACAGCAAGTATTACTTCACGACAAAAATCCTTTTGAATTTACCGGCTTGACTTATATACATTCGGCTGAAGAAAGCAAACAGCTTAACAGAGACAGCCAGCCCTGCGTGATTATAAGCTCAAGCGGAATGGCTGAGGCAGGGAGGGTTAAGCACCATATAAAAAACAATATCAGCGATGCGAAAAATACTATTTTGATGGCAGGCTATGCGTCAGGATGGTCGCTTGCCGGAAAGTTATTAAACGGCGCAAAGCAGGTTGACATATATGGAGAAGACTGCATTGTTCGAGCAGAAATCGGAAGTATGAAAAGTATGAGCGCCCATGGAGATTATGAAGATCTGTTGAAGTTTGTAAGCTGCCAAAAGCCGGAAAAGGTTAAAAAGGTTTTTTTAGTTCATGGAGAATATGACGTGCAAATTGCATTTGCCGAAAAGTTAGTTTCAAAAAATTTTCAGGTTGAAATACCTGGGATGCACGGATCAGTTGAACTGTAAACTTGTCAAAGGCATACGGGGTACAAAGCAAGCGGTTTAATTTAATAGTTGCCTACCGCAGGTGTCGCATCTTGTACAAGCCCCATACTTCTTTTAATTTACGGCAGTTGGTTAATTTTTTCTTCTCGTACTATAAATTGCGACGGTAAATTTTATGGACAGTCATTTTTATATTGCCGCAGACGAAAAAGGTTTTAAGGGAGATACGCTTGACAAACTGCTTGCAGCTGGCTACTATCGGATGCAACACTTTATGTTTACCTGCAATGATACCGCGTTAGGCAATGACTTGCCGGTTATCCCGGTGTTTTGGCTGCGCACGCTTGTAAGTCAATGCACGTTTGGAAAAACCGCTAACAATATCCTTAAAAAGTGCGCCCGCTTTTCTGTAAGTGTTCAAAGCGCTTATATCGATGATGAAATTGAAAACTTGTATGCACTTTATAAAGAGTGGGTTCCTTTTTCTGTATCATCAACCTGTACTGATTATCTGCATCAGCAAATTTTTCCGCAGCCCTTCCACTCAATGATAGTGCAGGTACGCGACGGCCGGAAGTTGATTGCAGTCGGCTATTTTGATAAAGGTCATGACTCCATCGCCGGTATTATGAATATCTATCACCCCAAATACCACACCTATAGTCTTGGCAAATTGCTAATATTGCAAAAACTACGATTTGCGTTATCACAACGAAAGTCGTTTTATTACACCGGCTACATTAGCACCGGCAGTACCCGCTTTGATTATAAAACCTTTCCTGACCCTAAAGCCGTAGAAGTTTTACTGCCGGATAAGCAGCAATGGGTGCCGTACGATTTAGTCAGCAAAGCATTTTTAAGTGAGTACTACCAGGAATTTTTAGCGTAGAAAACGGGTTGAAGCCAATCTCGAAAATCCGTCTGGATAGTGTTATGCCAATGTTGTTTGAGGTATCATTACTTATGATTAAGTTCATTATACCACCAGGCCTTGTCTTTGAATAATAAACTCAATTAATTCATCTATTGCTAAACCAGCTCTTTGTAACGCATCGGTGATGTCATCGCGCGATACGTTGGCGGCGAATGCTTTGTCTTTTATTCTTTTTTTTACGCCTTTTAAATCCATTCCCTCATAGTTGGTGGGCCTCATTAAAGAATATGCGTGCACTAGTCCGCTTAACTCATCAAAGGCAAATAACATTCTGTCCATTCTTGTTTCAGGTTCTACTCCAAAGTGCAAGTGGCCATGAGATGCAATCGCATGAATGACTTCAGGATCAACTCTTCTTTTTTCAAGCTCTTCTATTATTTTTTTACAATGTTGCTCTGGCCACTGATCCCAGTCAGCATCATGAAGCAGGCCCGCCATCTCCCAACGCCATTGATCCTGTTCATTTAGATGTTCTTTTTCTTTTGCCCAGTCATGCATCAGTCGCGCTACTTGTTTCATGTGCAATTTTAACCGGTCATTGAGCACCCAGTCGTCCAGTAATGACTCCGCTTCCTGCCTCGACAATGTATTTCCACTATCTGCGGCATTTCCAAAACTGTTTCTGTTTAGCAGTAAACTCATTAATCAAACTTTAAAGGTTAGTAATAGAATAAATATTGTTTCATCCAAGGCTGCTTCGGCTTCGCCTTATAATTTGGATAACTACCAATAATATAAAAAATGTGGCACGAAATTATTGCAAAGAGTAGAAACGTTGAGTATGAAAAAATTTGCCTTAGTGATAGTTGCCGTAATTCTAACGTCTTTGGTTGTCAATGCTCAAAAAGATACAAAGGAAAACAACGACACTTCCGCTGAATATATACCTGTAGAAGGACGCAGTGTAAAGGGTGTACCAGTGGAGCTGCAGGGTACGTGGATACTCGCCTCAGGCATAAAGAAGACCAAACCGAATGCCGGCATTGGTAGCAGGAAGATGGCTCCGGGAAGTGAAATACGCCGGGATAGCGTTACCAGAACTACGACAGTGAACGGTGAAACGCACACCACAACAGAGGTAAATATTGAGCGAATGGGTGTGCCGCAAAAACAAATTACTCCTCGGCAGAAAGACAATATGCATCAGGCAGAAAAACCAAGTATCAGCTTCTATGGATTAAATGAAACTTTTTCGGGTTTTACTGGATGTAACAAATATTCGGGCAGGTATAAATTGTTGGGAAAAAGATTGATTCTGTTAGATGGGGCAGCATCTACAAAGATGGTTTGTATGGGCGAGTACGATG
>JALYZZ010000496.1 GCA_030948675.1 Bacteroidota bacterium
ATATACAAGAATGTGAATAACTACATCTCTACTTTACAAAATTCTTCACGTTGTATCACAAAGATCCTTAATAAGACAGGGCTGGTATACTTTTGCTTAACAATCTGATTACTTATTGTAAGCATCATCGAATTTTAATAAAGAGACAGTAGACATGCAAATAAAAAGAAAACTGATTATCGTTTGTAGCATGTTATTGTTGTGGTTTCCGGCTACTTTCCTTTTTGGGTTTAAAGCAGGTCAAAAAGCCCGTTTAAAAAAAATAGTCATTGATGCTGGTCATGGTGGTCACGACGTAGGCGCAGGCGGCAAATATTCGAGGGAAAAAGATATAGCGCTGGGAGTAGCCCTTAAACTGGCAAAAATGATCGAAAGTCAAATGCCCGACATAGATGTAGTACTTACACGATCATTAGACATCTATCAGTCTCCACCAACGAAAGCTAATATTGCTAACTACAACAAGGGCGATTTATTCATCAGCATTCATTGCAATAGCGCCCCGGCGGTAAAACATACTGCGCTCGCCGGATATAAGACCGAAGTGTACTACACAGGTAAAGGAAGAAGGAAGAAAAAGCATACACGGAAAACCCCCGAATACAAGAGCTGGACTTCGCCAAACCCTGCTGAGGGTACAGAGACATATATATGGGGTGTGCAGAAAAATGCTTTTAAAGAGAAGGCAATGCGTGAAAACGAATCGTTATATCTTGATAGTGCTACCGCCCATTTTGTAAAAGACTTTGATCCAAATTCTCCGGACCGGATGATACTTTATTCTTTAAAAACGCAACAGTATTTTAACCGCAGTGCTAACCTGGCTTTAACTGTTGAGGAAGAATTTAAAAAAGTAGGTAGAATAAGTCGGCAAGCTCAGCAGCGACAAGTAGGAATTTGGGTTTTACAGGCCGTAGCAATGCCGAGCATTTTAGTAGAAACAGGCTTCATTAGCAATCCCCAGGAAGAAAATTATCTTAACAGTAATAATGGACAAAATGAGATTGCCCGTTGTGTTGTTCAAGCGCTCAAGCGGTACAAATACTCCATTGAAAATCAGCAGGTAAAGAAATAATTTCGGGATTCTGCCCCCTTACTTTTAATCGCTACTTTTGTCTTAGCATGACTTTTGCATTTGTAGCTAGTCATACCCCTTAAGGGATTAAAATAAAGTATACTCCATGAAGATTAATAATGAAACAAAAGTCGGTGCGCTAACGGCACTGGCCATTACACTTTTAATATTAGGATTTAATTTTTTAAAAGGAAAAAGCCTTTTTAAGACGGGCAATTTTATATATGCAAAAGTAAAGCAAACAAAAGGCATCATGATTTCAAATCCGGTGTACATTAACGGGTTGCAAATTGGAAGCGTTTATGATTTGGAAGAAACCAACAAGAATGTTGATACTATTATCATTTCTATTAAACTGTCAAAAGAAGTGAATATTCCTGTTAATTCTGTTGCTTCTATAAAAGACAATCCACTCAGCTCTGCAAGTATGGACATAAGCCGTGGCACCAGTACCGTTTACCTAAAAAATCATGATACAATTCCAACAGTTGACAACCCGGGAATGTTGGGCACAGTGACAGCGAAACTTACACCAGTGGTTGACCAGGTGCGGGTTACTTTGCAAACACTTGATTCTGTTTTAAGAAATGTAAATGGAATTTTTGACCCAATGACTAAAAACAATATGCGTGAGGTTGCGGGTAATATTAACCGTATTACAGGTAGTCTCGTAGTTTCTGCAGCGGCACTGCAATCGCTAATGAACCAGCAGACCGGAGCACTGGCAAAGTCGATGGGCAACCTTAATACTTTTACTGCTAACCTGGCCGGCAATAACGACAAGATAACAGCCACAATGACGAACCTTGAAAAGTCAACAAAGAATCTTTCAGAGGTTGATGTAAATGGCACTATCAGCAAGTTGCAGGGTACAATAGAAAGATTAAATAGTGCCGTTGCAAAGATCGACAGCAAAGATGGTTCTATAGGCAGGTTGCTCAACGACAATCAACTTTACGATAACCTTGCCAATACCACGCGAAGTCTTAATATCTTAATGGACGATATCAGGGTTAATCCCAAAAGGTATGTTAGCATTTCTATTTTTGGAGGTAAAGCCAAAAAGCAGTATTTAACTTCGCCGTTACCGGTTAAAGATTCGACTGCACCGTTAACAATGCAATGATAAAACCACCTCATTTACATCTCTTACTTTCTATCTTGGTCGTATGTTTCTCTCTTTCTGCGTCTGCACAGGTACCTGCCGGAATGGATACGTCAAAAGGGAAAATTCTCGAAATCATCAGAGCAGACCGGCAAAATTTTCAAAAAGTGGAAGGAAAAGGTGATTTTCTTTCTTATGCTGGCAAAGTTCAAATTAAACAAGATCGAACCTTTTTTTATTGCGACAGTGCAGTATTGGATCAGGCTGAAGGAATTATTGAGGCATTCGGCAACGTTCATATAAACGATGCCGACAGTGTGAACACCTACGCACAATATTTAAAATACCTCGGTAAAGAAAAAATGGCTTACCTCAAAAAAAAGGTAAAGCTTACAGACGGAAAAGCGGTATTGACAACAGAGGCTCTTGAGTACAACACGTTTACCCATATCGGTACTTATGTTGATGGCGGTAAAGTGGTAGACGGCACTACAGTACTTACCAGCAAAGAAGGCTACTATTATGGAGACACGAGGGACATGTATTTTAAAAAGAAAGTTTTTCTAAATGACCCTCAATACAAAGTGTATACTGACACGTTGCTGTACAATACGTTTACCCAACTGGCCCGGTTCACAGTTCCTACAAAGATTAAAACAGGCACACGCACTGTAAATACTTCTGAGGGATACTATGACATGAAAAACAAAAAAGCGGTCTTTGGCAAAAGACCTGTTGTTGAAGACAAAGACTACACTTTAACTGCCGACGACCTGGCCTTTGATGAAGCAACACATTTTGGCGAAGCCCAGGGTAATGTTGTATATAAGAGCAAGGACACTGCAAACAGGCTGGCTATTCTTGCCAATAACATGAAGTCAAACAACAATACCGGCAGTATTTTGGCGACTCAAAAGCCTTTAATGATTATACAACAAGTGAATGACACAATTTATGTTACCGCCGACACATTGTACTCAGGCAAGCTAACAGAGTTAGAGAAATTTAGAACAGTGCCTGTTATTACTGATACAACTAACGCCGTAGTAAAGAAAAATGTAAGCGATAGTAACAGCAATAGATTTTTTGAAGCTTACTTTAATGTCAAAGTGTTTACAGATAGTCTGCAGGCAATTGGTGACAGTTTATTTTATAGTTTTCGCGACTCGACTTTTCGCTTTTTTAAAAACCCCGTTGTATGGGCGCAGCAGAACCAGATCGTAGGTGATACCATTTATCTGTTTACCGAAAACAAAAAGCCAAAACGATTGTACGCGTTTGAAAATGCTTTAGCGATTAATAAGGTAGAAAACAATTTGTATAACCAGATAAAAGGCACTACCATTAATGGTATTTTCAAAAATGGAGATATTGACTTTTTCAGAGCCAAAGGCAATGCAGAAAATATCTATTACACTGCCGATGATAAAGGGGGATTTATTGGCGTAAACCGATCTACCTCTGACGTGATGGATGTGACCTTTCGAGACCGAAAACCTTACAAAGTACTATTTGTACGCAACCTGCAGGGAACGATCTCCCCTATAAGACAAGTTAACAACTCACAAATGCGGGTGCGCGGATTCAATTGGCTTGAAGCTAAAAGACCTAAAACAAAGTTTGATCTACTGGGCAACTAACACATGGCACATGGATGTTGTCACTTTCTATTGTTCATCTCCATACTCTAACAATTCTGCCGCGCCTGGCGGGATATTTTTAATTTCTCGTTTCACCAACATTCATCAATGAAATTTTCCCCAATTGCGCAAAGCCCCCTGGAATGGATTGCTTTAAAAGCAGGCCTCGTTC